>NZ_LSIX01000070.1:0-40571 GCF_001556475.1 Methylobacterium sp. CCH5-D2
GCCTTCGTCGGCCTGGAGCAAGAGGCAGCTCGCCATGTGGGCGTTGAAGTTGCCGGTGAGGTAGCGCGGATCGTCGATCAGGAAGAAGTGGCTCTCGAACAGCTTGCCGACGATCTCGCCCACCAGCGTCTTGCCGGTGCCCATCTTCCCGCGCAGCACCAGCGCGGTGCCGAGCCGCTCGCGAGGCCGCTGCACGATGTGCGCGAACCACCCGAACACCCAGGCGTAGAGGGGCTTCGAGCCGCTGCAGACGTTGTTGAGCAGGTGGTCGCGGAACACCGCGTAGCCGTTCGTCTTCGCCCGCGGCGTGACGGTGAAGCCCTGCCACAGGTTGAAATAGCCTTCCGTGTTCGGCGCACTGCCCGGATCGGGGAAGAACTCGATGCCGCGATACTGGCGCCGCTCGCGCGACACCAGCCAGCGAGCCGCCCAGGTGACGCGCTTGATCTTGCCGTCGCGGTCGAGGATCTCGGTCGGCCGGTTCATCATCCACGCCTTGAAGGCGTCGATCGTGAGCATCTTGACCCGGTCCTCGATCGGACCTTCCGACTGCTGCTGCAGGATCGCGGCCTTCGAGCCCATCAGGACGAGCGCGAACTCCCGGTTCATGCGGCCGATGTCGTAACCGAGCGGCCGAGGCTCGCGGGGGCCTTCGCCGTCGCCAGTCTCGGTCGCGTCGCCGGCCTCGGCCGAGAGGTCGGCATCCGCCTCCGCGCCGTCGTCGACCGCCCCGTCAAAGGCGGCGCCTTCCGCCTCCTCGAGGTCGGCGGGCTCGGCCGCGCTCTCGATGGCAGCGGCGATGCGGGCCTTGGGATCGTCGATGCTCACGGCGTTACTCACACGAGGAGAGGCTGGATCGAACCGTCGGGGAAGACGGCATCGAGCGGCGTGTCGGCGGTCGGCTCGTCGCCGTCCCAGCGGTCCGGCCAGGTACCGGCGGCGATGAGGTGGCGGATGCGGGCTTCCTCCTCGGCGTTGAGGAGGTTGAGGCGGGGTCGGCCCTGCGCGTCGGCCGCGGCGTTCACCTCGGCCTGGATCGCCAGGATCTCGCCGAGGGCCCAAAGCCGGGCCTCGAAAGTGAGTGGGCCCATGCGCTGCTGGTTCTTCACCAGAACCCGCTCGCCCTTGCGCTTGCCCTTCCGGGTCTCGCCACCGGGCTTGCGCAGACGGTTCCGGGGCAGGCGCAGCGCGCGGTAGATCGGCTTGAGACGCTTCAGCGGCGCGAGGTAGGCCCACGCCGGCATCGCCAGCACGATGTCGAGGGCGACGTCCTTCGAGGCGAGCGGGCAGCCGATGCAGCCGGTGCGCGAGTTCAGGTCCTCGGCATCATCACCGCCGTAGGCGTCGGCGATGCCCCTGGTCGCCCAGCCGCCGTAGGCCGGCATCGGCGCGAAGATCTTCAGCCAGTCCCAGACGTTGCAGACCCGCCAGTGCAGGATCGGCGCGAGCGTCGCGATCCGGCCGCGGATCCCGCGCGCCTCGGGCAGCACCCTCTGATACCAGCCCTGGCCGCACTCGGCGCCGTCCTTCGAGCAGCTCATCTCGATGCGCCGGTCGCGCATCGCGCTCTCGCCCTGGCGCACGCCCGTGATCATCAGGACGGGGCCGTCCAGCTCACGCTCGGCCAGATCCGCCTCGATCGCGGCCGCCATCGGGTCGACCTTGATCTGGCGGGTGCACCAGCGGAGCGTGTTGTTGTTGGGCGGCGGCACGCCCCGGCCGAGAATGTAGACCAGGAAGCGCTTGTCGAGCGGCGCGGTCACCACCCGCAGGCGGATCCAGGGGAAGCGCGCGAGCTGCGCCATGATCTCGGCCGCGGCGAGCGCGAGCGGCGTCAGCTCCTGGCGTGTGTCGGCGTAGTAGACCGTCAGCGTCTCCGGCCGGGCGAGCTGTCCGGTCTCGATCAGGTGGATCACGAGCGTCAGCGTCGCCGTGCTGTCCTTGCCCCCCGACCACGCGATGCACCAGTGCGGGTGCGTCGGGCCGTAGGACTGGAGCGAGGCGAGCGTGAAGGCGACCGCGTCGTCGTAGACGAGGCGCTGGGCGCCGGCCGCGAAGAGGTCGGGGCGCATCGCCTCACTCCGCCGCGATCGGGGCAGGCTCGGCCGCGAGGACGTCGAAGAGGGAGGGCGTCGGGACGCCCTCGGCCTGAGCGCGGACGTAGGCGAGCCCGTCGCGGAAGTAGCCGTGCGCCAGCTCGATCCCGATCCCGGCTCGGCCGAGCTTCAGCGCCCGCAGCGGCACGGTCATCAGGCCGGCGAAGGGGTCGAGCACCGTCTCGCCGGGCTGCGACAGTTGCGCGATGGCGCGATCGACGAAGTCGAACTGCAAGGGACAGAGATGTGCCTCGCGCCCAGCCTGCGCCTGCAGCGTGTTCATCGTCTGCATGCGCGTGATGTCCGTCCACACGTCCGGATGCCAGGAATGGGGCGGCAGGAGCATGAAGGTGGGCGGCAGGCGGCCGATCGCGTCGAGGTCTTCGGCGATCCGCACGTGGTGCTCGAAATCGTAGATCGCTTGGAGGCTCTCGGCCTTCCAGACCTTGTAGATCCGCTCGGCCGAGAAGCTCGCCATCTCGGCCTGCGTCATCAGGCGGTTGCCGGCCGAGCGCGCGAAGCCGTGCGCGTCGAGCTGCCAGCGCCCGCGCGAGTAGCCGGTGCCGGGCACGGGGCGGCGCCGCTCGTCCTGACCCTTGCGCACGCCCGCGCCCCAGGCGACCGGGCCGGCGTCGAGGTCGAGGACGTCGGGCTTACCCTTCACCACCGGCACGTCGGCGTAGCCGTCGGACAGGTCGGACGGGGGCTTGCGGAACAGGAGCCCGTACTCGGGCAGGCCGCAGCCCATGCGGCTCCCGTCCTTGCACTGTTCCGACCAGCCGAGCCGGTAGGTCTGGTTGTTCTCCCGCACCACATCGGTGGTGACGGTCTTGCGGGCCAGGAAGGCGAAGCCGTGGGCCTGGAACGCCCGGACGCAGTCGTCGGAGAAGGGGTAGACCGTCTGGAAGCCGAGCTTGTTGATGCCGCCCGGCACGATCCGATCCTTGACGTGGATCATCGCGCAGCGGCCGGGTTTAAGCACCCGCAGGAGCTGCGGGACCAGATAGTCCATCTGGCGCCAGAAGTGGGCCGCGTTGTCGGTGTGGCCGAAATCTGCGTAGTTCGGCGAATACTCGTACTGCTCCCCGAACGGGATCGAGGTGACGATCAGATCGACGCTGTTCTCGGCGTGCGATTCCAGCTCCTTCACGCAGTCGTTGTTGATGCAGCGATAGCGCTCGCCCGCGACCTCGATCCGCTCGACGCCGATGGCGCGCGTCAGCATCGCGGCCATGGCGGCATCCGTCAGGCCGTACTCCCGGATCAGCGCGGTCATCGTGGCGACAAGCTCCTCGTGCTGGGCCCACTTGCGTTCCAGGGCCGCGCGCACGTCGCGCTCGGCCTCGGAGTAGATCAGGTCGATGCGGACAGTGTCTTTCGGCTGTCCGAACCGGCGCGTGCGGTGGATTGCTTGGATGAAGTCCGCGAACTTAAAGCCGATGCCGAGGAAGACTTCCCAGGCGCAGTAGGGCTGTAGATTCGTCCCGGCCCCCAGCATCACGGGCTTGGCGGCCAGATCGTTGATCTTGCCCTCCGCGAAATCGGCGACGGCCGCCTCCCGCGCGTCGAGGTCCTGGGCGCCGTAGACGCTGACCGCGGAGGGGAGCGCCGCCTCGATCGCGCGGCGCTCATCCTCCAGGTCGTGCCAGATCAGCCGGTTGGCGGCGGGGTCCTCGGCGCGGATCTCCAGCATCTTGGCGACGCGGTCACCGAGGCTGTCCCGCTTGACCTGCGCGGCCTGCGACACGCCGATCGCGGCGCTGGCGAAGAGCCGCCCTTGCCCGTCGCGCTCGGGCGCGACCGCGACGCGGGTGGCCGGCAGTTCGTGCCAGCGCACGTCGAGCGCCGGCAGATCGTAGCCAGCGTCCCAGATTTCACATTGCTGACACGAGATCTCCGAACATGCGCTCGACAGGCCATCCGTATTTGTAGCGTGAGTACAATTTCCAGTAGCTGACGCCGAACTCTTCTGCCCAGGCGGCAAGGGATTGCTGCCGTCCGTCAAAGGAGAGGACGACATTGCGCCGGGTGTTGCGGGCTTGTTGCTTTCGGTCTGCCCACTGACAATTGCCGGGCTCATAGCCGCGGTCGTTTTCAATCCGGTCGAGTGTGTATCCGGGCTCGGGCTGGCCCATGTCGGCGAGGAAGTTCGTGAAGGATTTCCAGCGCTCGCAGACGGTGATGCCGCGGTCCGAATAGTTGCGCTGATCGCGGTCGATCCTGTCGAGCATGCAGCGCCACGCTCTGTACGCAAGGGTGTGCTTTTGTCCGTGACGGGGGCGGAGGCATCCGCAGCTTCGAATGCGGCCGGCGAGCAGGTGATTAGATGTCGCGAGCCGCTCGTTTCCGCAATCGCATCGGCACATCCAGGCGCCACCACGTTGGGCGCCGGGGATCCACTCGACAGCTTCGAGTGATCCGAAGCGAATTCCCTGAATCTCTTTCCGACGTGGCATTGGCAGTCGCAGATGTCGCTCGGTTTCTGAATAAACAACGCCCAAGAAGCGACCCAGAGCCAAAATTCTTTCTGCTTGTGCGGGTGGAGCGTGAGGGTGTCAGCCTTCTCGGAGTTGCGCTTGAAGAACCGGGTCTTGGCCTGCCCCACGTCCATCACACCGAGGAAGGCGGCGTAGGCCAACAGCTCGATATGCTCGTTGGGTGAGGGGGTCGCGGTCGCCACGAACCGGAAGGGCACGCGCCCCCCGCCCGTGTCGGCATCGAACAGGCGCATGAACTCGCGGAAGGTCTTCGAGCCGCCGAAGCCGCGCAGGCAGGCCGCCTCGTCGAGCGACACGCCCGCGAACAGGCCCGGGTCGAGCTTGCCGTCGCGGATCGTCTCGTAGTTCGTCAGGTGGATCGTGCCGGGCTCGATCTCGTCGGCGCGCCGGATGAAGCGGGTACGCACCGCGTGCGGGCCGTGAAAGCGCCGCTCGGCCTCCCGGGTGAATTCCTGGCGCACGCCAAGCGGCAGGATGATCAGCGTCGGGCCGCCCGTCTCCGTGCCAACGAGGCGCATGGCCTCAAGCTGCGTCGCGGTCTTGTGGAGCCCGAAGCTCGCGAACCACGCGCGCCGACCGCCCTTCAGGCCCCAGCGCACCATCAGACGAGTGTGGGGCTTGAGCGCCGGGTTGAGTGCGGCCGGATCGACGTCGAAGCCGAGGCTCGGCGCGACGCAGGCCTTGGCCTCAAGGAAGGCCTGATAGGAGAGCGGCTCAGACACCGGCGCCCTCCGTCAGGACGGTCTCAAGCGCGACCTCGCGCCCGATCAGGGCGAGCAGCAGGTCGGCGATGGCGCCGGCCCGCTCGGCCCGCGCCCGCGCCTCGGGCAGGAAGCGGGCGGCAAAGTCCGCGGGCGTCAGGCCGTAGAGGTCCGGATCGCCGTAGGAGCGGCCGGCGGCCAGCCCCTCGATGTGGTCGCGCATGTCGGCGGCCTCGGCGGCGACGCGTAATGCGTCGATGCGCAACTCGGAGAGCAGGAAGGCGCGGGTGACCCGGGCGAGCCTCGGGCAGGCCGGCAGAGACGCCACTGCCACGGGCTCGCACTGCGGCAGAACGGGCGCGACGGGGGCAAGAGTGGCCAAGCGCTTGGCGTCGAGGGCGGCGCGGGCCTGCCGGATCGCGTCGGCGGCGACGAGGCGGATCGGCACGCCATCGACGGAGAAGGGGGGCGGAGCGGGCATCGGGAGGGCGGCCATCATCAGGCAGCTCCGCGCAGGGCCGGCGCGGCGGCAGGCAGATCGGCCGGGGACGCGGAGGCGCCCCGCAGCATGTCGTTGAAGTCCTGACCCCGCTCCGCCCAGGCGATGCGGACGGTGCGGCCGGGGACGCGGTAGCGGGCCTGCGCCCGGCGCAGCGCAACTTCCGTCTCGAACGGGTCGGAATCGCCGTCGCCGAGGAGCCAGAGTTCGGTGACGCTCTCCGGGATCGGGAGCGCGACGCTCGCCGGATCCGGCTGCGTGCCCGGCACGAGCTTGCGGCGGACCCGGTTGAGGCTGTCCGTGATGGTGATCGTCGGGTGGCGCACCCGGTCGAGCGCGCGCCCGCACAGGTTGCCGAGCGACACGCTCGACCACACCGCCATGCCGTCCACCAGCGGCGAGTTCGCCCAGACGAGGGCGAGGTAGGCGGAGAGGCACGTCTCGATGCCCTCGCCGACGATCATTCGGGTCGGGTGCTCGACGCGCACCAGCTCGATCCGGCCGCCGTGGACGGAGCCGCGCACCTTCTTGGCCGGCACGATCTCGCCCGTCTTCGGGTCGGCGACGCGCGCCTTGCCGCCCGGATCGGAGAGGTCGATCCAGGTCTGATGCACGCCCGCGAAGTGGCCGTCGGGCGCGATGATGCCGGCGATGAGTGCCGGGCCGGAATGGGCGCTGACGTAGCGCTTGCGCCCCGAGGCATCGTGCTCGGTGCGCCAGAGCGTGTGGTCGGCGCGGAAGCGCAGGTGCGCGCCGCGGGGCGCGGCGAGCCCGCGCAGGCGCAGGTAGGCATCGGCCGGGGTGCCGGCGATCTCGCGGCGGGCCTTGTCCCAGATCTGCCACGCCGCGTTCCGCTCGGTGCGGCGATAGTCGGCCTCGACGCGGGCTTGGCGCGCCGCCTCGCGGTTGACGGCATCCGCTCGGGCGGCGAGCCGGCGCTCGCGCTCGGCCCGCTCCTCGGGCGTCTCGTCGGCGTCGTCGCGCCCCGGGGCCGGCCGGCCGGTGAGCCGGGCGCAGGCGGCGATGAAGTCCAAGTCCTCGACGTACTGTACGAGGGCGATGACGTCGCCGCCCCGGCCGGCTTTCCGGCAGTGCCAGACGTTCTTCCGGATGGAGACGGAGAAGCGGTCGTTGCCGCCGCAGGACGGGCAGGGCCCGACCCACTCCGATCCGGTGCAGCGCAGGCGCGGCTGGATCTGGCGCGCGTGGGCGACGAGCGGGACGGCACGGGCGTCGGCGACCCAGGCATCGAAGGCGTGGTTGTGGCGCAGGTCAGCCATGGCGGGCCGCCTCCAGCGCGATGGCGAGGCGGGCGGCGTCGAGGCGGGCGTCGTCGAGCGCCACCTCCAGCGCGGCGATCCGCGCGCGGAGCTTGGCGTTGGCGCCGTCCCGGTCGCGACGCCCGTCGGCGTAGGCCGCCTGCTCGGCCGCGACCTGGGCGGCGCGCGACAGCGGCGCGTCCTCCGGCACGGTCCGGCCGGTCTGCGCGAGGCGCGAGCGGCTGGCGGTGGCGTCGAGGGCCCGCTCGCGGGCGCGCACGACCTCGGGCCGCTCGACGCGCTCGACGTATCCGCTGAAGCCCGATTGCCGGATGCCCATGAGATGTGCCCTCGTGATCGGCGACCTCGGGAGCGGGCCGGGACGCACAGGGACGCCGCCCGCCGGCCGGGAGGGGCCGCGGGGCGCCGCGATGCGCGTCTCTGGGTTCGCCCCCGAGGACATCGACGCTGCGTTGACGTGGCAGCGGACGTCGGCCTGACCGGTGCTCCGGTTCTCACGGCCCGTGGTGTGGGCGGGGGCTCAGTCGCCGTCCGCCGGGAAGCGAGGCGCGGGCGGGCCCGTACCGGGGCGCAGGGTTCGGTCGCGCACGTCCCGGGCGCGGGCGTCGAGGGCGCGGGCCCCCGCGAGGATGGGGCCGGCGATCAGGCCGATGCCGATGAAGGGCAGCGACAGCTTGCGCAGCGCCGCGGCGCCGATCCGGAGCAGGCGATAACGCACCATCACAGGTCGCCCATGGCAGCGGAGAACTGGCGCCGGAACTTGGCGACCTGCGCTTCAAGCCTCGCCTGCGCGACGATGCGGGCGGCCTCGCGCAAGACCTCCGGCGCCGTGTCGGGTGACACGAAGACGGGCAGGTCGGGATACGCCTTGATCAGGCGGTGATAGGCGGCGCCGGACGGGCTCGACGCCCCTTCCAGCCATTTCGCGACCGTCTTGGCCGAGATGTTCGTGTCCGCCTCGACGCAGGTTGCAGTCTTGGCCGGGTGCAACGTGCGCAAGAAATCTGCCACACGCGCTCCGAAGACCAGCGGCGCCAGCACGCTGGATTGGGAAAGATCTCTCCCAATCGATAGGCCGGTCTCCCCAGACTTTCGCATGGCCTTCTCCGATGCTGTGTGCATCGAAGAACGGCGTGTGGCGCCGAGGAGAGGAGAGAGCGGGATGGTGCCGGCGGCCATTTTAAGACAGGCCTCCGGGAACGGGCGCACCGGCCGCACCTTGGCGGGCGAGGGCCGGGGCGCATGGGAACGGGAGGGCGGCGCACTCTGGGGAGAGGGGCGCCGCCCGCTCGCGTTGGAAATCGGTGGTGGCCGTGGCGCTCTGTGGCGCCCGGAGCTGGCCGGCGGCTGGACCTCGACGGCGCTCAACTCCCGAAAGGGGCCGGAGCCCGAAGGCCCCGGCCAGTCTCGGGAGGAAACGCCCATGGAGGGCCTCCCGCACGCGACGCCAGACGCGGGCGGGAGCGGTAACGAGCCGGCTCAGGCGGCTCGAAACGGAACGGGCGGCCGGGATGCTTGAGGGGCGATCCACCCCGGCCGCCGTCTCGCTGCGGGCGGAACAAGGTCCGGAACCGTCCGCGGCGAAGGTAGGGCTGATGCACAGGGTCGCCATTTCAGCGGCCTCCCGCGATCAGCGTGAAGGGTGCCGGGCTTTCTTGACCCGCGCCCGGCGGGCAGGGACCGCGCAGGGGGGCGACGGGCTCATTCCCGTGCCGACCCAGCTCAAGAGCGGAGGCGCCGAAGCGCGAAAGGGTGCCGGGTTCCTCTCCACCCGGCGAAGTCACGCCTGCATGTTCCCCGTTGGCCTTGCGGCGGGTCGGGTTCGCGTATCCGGCGTTCGATTGCGGCCGGTCTCTGCCGGCTGTCACGGGTGTTTCGACCGTCGCGAGGGCAGCGCACTGCCGACCGACCGGCGGGTTTCCGTCCCCGGCGCTGCGTGTTCCCGTTTGCGTGGTCGGCGCGGCAGCGCTCGCCGTCACTCCACCCGTGGACGCCCGTTCGGGCGAATTACTGCCCGTCGCCATGACTGCGACGGGGCCGGCCGCCGACATCGGGCCGTCGCCCTCCGCCGTTGCAGCCGGCGCGACCTTCTCAACGGACTGGCTCGGTGCTGCCGTCGCAGCCTCCACACCGTCCCCCTGGTCGCCTCGGGGCGCCTCGTGCGCACCGGCCACGAGCCAGTGCGGATGCGTGTTCAGGAAATGCGCGACCCGGCCCTGCAGCAGGTGCCAGGGCCCGCGCTGATGCTCGGCGCAGAACAGCGGCAGCAGCTCGCGCAACGAGAGGAACGCGTGCGGCGCCACCGCGACGAGGTGCAACGGCACGAGGCTCTGCGCGTCGAGGCGGGCGGCGAGCGCCTGGGGGCGCCAGCTCGCCAGAACCGCGACGGCGTCGGTCGAGCCGGCGCGCAGGAAGAGGATGCGGGGGCCGATCATCACTCGCCCCCGCCGCAGGAGCCGCCATCCGAGCCGGCGCTCGCCGACGTGTCGCCCGCGTCGCAGGCCGACCACGAGGGGCCGTCGATCGCCACGGGCGCGCAGGCCTGCCACGCGACCGCGTCGGCCGGCGTCGGCGATCCCGCCCCGCCAGAGGGTCCGCGCCCGAAGGCGACCGCCCGCTGCGCTCGGCGACGGGCATGCGCGGCGGCGCGTTCGCGATCCTCGCGGCGCTCGGCCCGCCACTCATTGAAGGCCACGGCGAGGCCGATCAGGATCGCGGAGAGCGCGAGCGTCACGATCAGAATGTCGGCGAGGCTGAGCGATGCGGCCATCACGCCTGCCCTCCGTGCGCGCTAACCCGGAAGAGCGAGCCGACCCGATGCCGAAGGGCGCGTTGCCCCCGCTGGCCGCCTGCTACGGTGCGCCCTGCGCCCCGGAGGCTGAGCCGCACCGTGAAGCCCGCCGACCTCGACGACCTGATCGCGGAACAGGCCGCGCAGCAGCAGGTGCTGCTGATGGCGCTGCGCCGGCTCGCCGCGCTCAGCCGGGCGATGGGGCAGGACCCGGAGGCCGTGCGCGCGCGCTGGCGGCTCGTCGGACACGCGGCCATGGACCGGGCGAAGCTGACGGTGGCCGCGGGGCACCAAGAGACGGTGCGAGCGGACGCCAAGGCTCGGATCGACGCGATCATCGAGATTGGCTTCCAGTAACGCCCGGATGCAGGCCGGTGTTGTCGGGGCGGTGGACGGTGAGGGGGACCTCGCGGGCGAGGGTGTCTTGCGAAGTCTCCCGCCCCACGACAGGGGCAGACAGATGGCTCGGCGTCGCAAGGCAGTCATTCTCCGCCTCGACCGCAATGAGCCTCTCAAGTGTCAGGCCGGGGAATGCTTGGATGATTTCAGGCCATGCCTCACGCGGGAGCTTGTTCCTATGCTTCCACAGCCGAACAGCGCCCGGCTTCCGCCCAACCTTCTCCGCGAAGGCGGCTGGGCCACCGTTCTCGTCAATGATCTGCGCGGCTGAGTGCGACATGGCTACACGTTACCAATGGTAACGCAGACGCACAAGGGGGAAATTACACGCGGTAACGCCGCCGCACGTAACGTCCCGCCCATGGGTAAGTACGTCGCGAGCGAAGAGGTCCGGGAGGGGTGGCGTGCCGCGCTCCACCCCTGGGAGCGACTACGTTGGGCGCGTATGCATTGGCAGGCTCAAATTGAGACTTTAACGCCCACCGCTAAGCATGCTGCCGAAGCTTTAGGCATAAATCCGAATACCTACCGCGCACTCGAAAGGGCCCCTGATGGCTCGAAGCGCATTGAACTCGACCATCAGCGCGCAATGCAGTTTGCCCGCAAGTTTAAGATAAGTTGGCGATGGCTTTTGCTTTCTCACGGAACGCCCTTTGACGACGAATTACCTGAGTCACAGGAGCGGGTCTTAAAGATTATGTCGGGCATGGATGAAGCACGACAGAAGGCCCTGGCTGACATGATTGAAAGCTTGACCGGCGGAGCCGCCACTCCCCCACCTTCACAGCCCGCCAAAAAGGCAAGCTGATCTTGTAGTCATTTCAACAGCCGAGTATGAGATGAAGGCCTATATCGCCATCGTGTCCACAGCAGCAATCATACTCATTGGGGTCCCTGCTTATGCTCAACAGTACCAGCACAAGGCACTGGCTGAAAATGTTGGGGCGCTGGCTGTCGCAAAACGTTGGTGCGATGATTACCAGGTAGACCTTGAGAGCGGTATTCGCTTGGCTGTCAGTAATGGTGTCAACCCGCTCAAAGGGAAGTTCAACCTTATTGTCGAAGAGACTAAAGAAAAGCTCGAACTTGCAATGGCCAATCTCGGTTCCGCTAAGTTTTGTGCGATTACCTACGAACGTTATCGCCCCGGCGGGCCTGTTCCCGGGTTCATGGTTCGCAAATAGAAGCTCCACGGTGTCCGGGCCGATTGAGGGACAGCCACCCTGTCCCTCAATCAAGATACTGCTACGGATCTACTATCTCAAAATGGTATCTCTAACTCGATTTTTTCGGGTGTCTCGCCGTATTTTGCGAGCGTGACTGATTGAGAAGCCCCATCAAAATCACCACTCGTCGTCTCAGCCAGTGCTACGGCTCCGGCTGCCCGACCCGTCGCCACGGAGCGCTCTGCTAGGCCTCTAGCCTCCTCTACAGAACCACACGGGCGCCATCGGCTTGTAGTGAGTTCGCCCAGCTTGTTGCGTCGAAAGCTTTGCATTGCATAGTGGGTGCGCTGCGCCATCTGCCTCTCCCTAGACCCACGTAGGGTTGTGTATGGCGCGGAACAAATCAAGAACGTTATGGGAGCACTGTGGAGAGCTGTGGATAAGGTGTGTTTGGTCGAACAGGCGCGGGCTGTCAGCCGGCCCGACAGCTTGCCGGGAACAGGCCCGCGTTACCATTCGTAACTTATATCTTGCGCGCCGCGTTACCTGTGGTAACGTGCAATCATCGCCTCCCCGCGATGGAGCCCGCCATGTACGACCCGACCGGCCATCAGCCGGGCGCTGTGCCGTCCCGTGTCCTCACCGCCCTGCGGGGTGAGACGAAGCGTCTAGACGCCCCGGCCGTGACGGCCGCCCAGTCGGCCGACGCCTGGCGCGCCCGCCTCGCGCCCACCGCCGCCGAGCGCGCCCAGGATCGGGCCGAGACCTGCCTCTCCGATCTCACCGCCGTCATGCTCTCCCGCGGGATGGCCCCGGCCGCTCACGCCCAGCGAATGGCCGTGGCGACCCACGCCGCCGCGCAGGCGCTGCTCTCGGCCTACGTGCTGTGGCGGGCCGAGGCCGAGGCAGGCGGGCACGGTGTGCCAGTGCCGCCGCTCGCGCCCCTGTACGATGCCGAGCGGTGCGCGTGATGATCGTGAAGCGCGCCCACACGCCCGTCTTCGCAGACGTGCCGCCGCCGAGCCCCTCCCGCTTCGTTGATCGCACCGGCCGTCGCGACGCCGACCGCGCCCTCAACACCGCCTCCGACCTGATGATCGGGCTGGTGATGACGCGCGAGGCGCAGTTCGAAGCCGACACTCCGGCCAACGCCGCTGCTCTCGCCGAGCGGGCGCGGGACATCGTCACCCAGCTTCAAGTCGCCATCGGGCGTCTAGACGCCCGCGCGGAGGGCTGCTGAGGTGGTCCGCGCTCTCGCCCTGCTTTCTGTGTTCGGCTCCCTCGCGGCCTGCGGCCCGCAGGAGCCCCGCTGCATCGAGCACGACACATCGGCCGCCGAGCGCATGTTCGCTGCCTGTGTGTCGACCTCGGCGGGCTGGAATGCCTACCGCTCCGCCCGCGATTGCCGAGCTGAGGTCGAGCGGCTGTCCTGCAGGCGTCGGGAGGCCCGCTGACATGGCCTTCGCCTGCACCGACGTTGGCACCACGCCCCGCACCCGCCTGACCGACAGCGAGAAGCTGGCACTTTACGAGGCGCAAGAGGGCATCTGCCCGCTCTGCACCCGCCCGATGGTCCAGGGCGAGGCCCTGACCGACGAGCACCTGCGCGCCCTCGGGCTCGGCGGATCGAATGATCTGGCCAACCGCGCCATCGTCCACCGGGATTGCGCGCTCGCCAAGACGGCCGGGCCCGAGGGCGACACCGCCCAGATTGCCCGGGCCAAGCGCCAGAAGCGCCGCGGGCTCGGCTTCATCACCCCGAAGCGCCCCATGCCCGGCTCCAAGGCCACCGATGTCAGCCGCGGCATGGACGGTCTCACCCGCTGCCGGATCACCGGCCGCATCCTCTCCCGCCCCTCTGTGATCGACGTGAGGTCGCTGTGAACGGCGTCAGCCATTGCCTCGTGCGCGTCCCCGACCTCGCGCCCGTCACCCTCGCGACCTTCCTGATCGAGCACGCCGTCACCGACGCGATCGGACGTGACCTCGCCCTCGCGCTGCTGTCGCAGGGCACGAGTGTCGCCTGCGACCTGCGCGACGGGCGCTCGGTCCTGCTGGAGCGGCGCGGCCTCTTCGTCGTCGGCGAGCTGCTGCCCGCGTGCGACCCGATGCGCGAGGCCTGCCTCGACGCGATCGGGCACCGGATGGTCGACTGCACCATCCCCGGCGGCACGGTCGACGTCTGGCTCGCCCCTGTGTCGACGGGCGCGCTCGTCAGCCTGATGGCCGAGCCCTGCCGGCGCTGGCCCGAAATCCTGTTCGCGGTCGTCGGCGCCGCCCGCGGGGCCGGACCCGACCCGGTGCAGGATCTCTACACGGCCGACCGCACGGGCGTGGCGCAGAGCTTCTACGCCGAGGCGACGCTGATGGCCTGGGCTACCTGCGTGCGGGCCGGGGAGTACCTGGCCGCCGGCTACCCGGCCCTGGCGCAGGACGGATTGCGCGCCTTCACCCGCCTGCTGCGCGAGCTGCCGCCCGCCATCGGCGAGCGCTTCGCGCCCCGCCTCGACGCCCTCTGGGCGCAGGCCGAGGCGCTGCAGGCCCGCCTCTCCGCGAACGAGGTGGCGTGATGACGTGGATGCCCACCGTCACCGGTCTGCCTGTCGACCTCGTCCACCCGAAGGCCCACGAGGTCGACTTCGCCGAGATCGCGCACGCGCTGAGCCACATCAACCGCTCGGCCGGCAACAGCCGCGAGCCGGTGTCGGTCGGCCTGCACACTCTGATCGGCCTCGACTTCTGCCCGACCGCATCCTTACGCGCGAAGTGGCTCCTGCACGATGCCCACGAGGCCCGGCTCGGCGACGCCACGAGCCCGTTCAAGGCGGCCCTGACGGCGGTGGCGATCGAACTCTACGGGCCCGAGGTCGCCGACCAGCTCGCGGTGGTCCGCCACGAGCTGGAGGCGCGCCACGACGGGGCGATCTACGCCGCCGCGCACCTGCCGTTCCCCGACGCGCTGGAGGCCCAGGCGCTCAAGCACGCGGACCTGCGCGCGCTCGCGACCGAGCGGCGCGACTTCTACACGCGCGGGCCCGCGCCCCGACCCTGGGCGATCGACGATCCGGCGCTGGGCATCCGCCCCGGCCCGAAGGTCTGGCGCTTCCTGCCCCCGATCGAGGTCGAGGAGCGCCTGCTCGCCTGCTTCCGCACCCACCTGCCGGCGCTGCAGCGCGGCCGGCGCGCGTCCTGAGTAACCGGAGACCGTCCCCGTGGCCCAACCGATCCTTCGCCGCTTCACCGATCTCATCGGCGTGCTCAACCGCGGGCGCTTCGTCGAGAAGTGCGACACGCACCTCGCCGACGCGATGGAGAAGCTCGCGGGCCTCCCCGACGAGAAGGGCACCGTCACGCTCACCGTCACGCTGACCATCGCCTACCAAGAGGGTCGGATCGAGGTGAAGCCGGCGGTCAAGTCCAAGCTCCCCGAGGAGAAGGGCTTCTCCGGCACGCCGTTCTGGTCCGTCGATGGCGGCTTCTCCGTCCAGCACCCCTCTCAGGCCGACATGTTCGCCGGTCCGCGCGACGCCGCCGAGCGTCAGCGCGACCGCGACGTCGGCTGATCCCGTCCCGTCCACGGTCCAACAGGAGAGACCACCATGGGGGCTACACCGACCACCGGCAGCGGCGTGCGACCGCCGCCCGTTCCGATCGGCGGCGACGCCGAGGCGATCCAGAAGATCGCGGATCTCACCATCCAGGGCGTGAAGCCCGAGGTCCGTGAGATCCAGATCAAAGGCCTCGGCGGCGGATTGCCGGAATCCGTTCCGGTGCTCTTCCGCCCCGGCGAGGAGGGCGGCTCGGCCGAGAGCGTCAAGCACCTGATCGAGGCCTACCGCCTGATGCCGGACCGCCGGAAGGGGACGGCTTCTGTGACCACGCTCGCGAGCTTCATCGACCTCGTGAACCGCCACAAGGACGACGGGTCCGCGATCTTCGCCAAGACGGACTGGCCGCGGCCCGCACTCACGGCGGTGATCGACTATCACGACCTCGAGCGGAGCCCGCGGCACGGCGAGCATCGGGTGCTCTACACCTTCCCGGTGACGCCCGAGTTCCAGGCCTGGATCGACCAGGTCGGCAAGCCGATGTCGCAAGGCGACTTCGCGGCCTTCCTGGAGGATCACGCGGCCGAGCTCGCCTCGCCGGACGACGGCGAGCGCACCGAGTTCGAGCGGCTGTTCAAGGCGAAGTTCGCCTCGCCCAACGAGCTGATCGACCTCGCCCGGACGCTGGAGATCTGCGTCGGCCAGTCCTTCAAGCAGGCGGTGCGGCTCCAGTCCGGCGAGGCCGAGATGGTGTTCCGCGAGGAGCACACCAACGGCGCGGGCGAGAAGGTGACGGTGCCCGGCATCTTCATGATCGCGCTGCCCGCCTTCGTCGACGGCGAGCGCGTCCGGATCCCGGCACGCCTGCGCTACCGGGCGGCGGGCGGGGCCGTGACGTGGTTCTACGACCTCTACCGCTGGCAGGACGCGCTGCGCCTGCGCGTGGCCGAGGACCTTGCGACGGCGGGCCGTGAGACCGGCCTGCCCACCTACGAGGGCGCGCCGGAAGGCGGCCGCGGCGGCCTCTGAGGAAGCCCGCGGGCGCTGCCGCCGCGGCGCCCGCGATCCCCGTCTAGACGCCCCTTCCGCGAGTGCTTCGATGTCCCGCAGTCCTGTCGAGGCGATGGTCGCGCTCAACGCATTCCATGAGCGCATCGGCCTCCGCCCAAACGCTGGTTTCGTCGTCGCTACGACCGAACCTGATCCGCGGGATGCGAGCGTCACCATTCAGGTGAGCGACGTCGGGTGCTCGCCCCTGTGCCTGATCTCGCTGGCGAACGAGTGCCTGACGATCGCCAGCGAGCGGCTGTCCGACCTGTCGAGCGCTGCCGATGTCGCCGAGTTGCTGGCCGCGGTCGAGCAGGCGCGCGCCGCGCTCGCGCTCACCTCCGACGTCGAGCGCGTGTCGTGAGCGAGCCCGAGCCCTTCCCCTTCGTCAGCCTTGGCGAGGCGGCGGTGCGCGCGGTCGATGCCTGCGCCCGCGCTTTCCAGACCGACGGCCGGGACTGCCCGGCCGACGCCGACGATCCGGCCCTTTGGCCGCCCGTGTTCGATGCCCCGCCGGAGTACGAGTGAGATGAGCACCGGATCCTCAACCTTGCCCGACGCGATGATCGACCTCGTCGATCGCCTCATCGACGCGGCCGACCGGCGCGGCTGGCGCCGCCGTGGCAAGAGCGTGGGAGGCCTGCGAGACGCGCAGGAAGAACTCGTGATGCGGCGCGCCGCACTCATCGCCGCGCTCGACGTCCCGGCCGCGTGGCGCGACGTGGCGATCGAGCGGCGCCGGCAGATTGACGCCGAGGGCTTCGACGCCGCGCATGACGATCAGATCGGACACGCCTTCGGCGCCCTCGCCAGAGCGGGCGCGGCCTACGCGTTCTGCTCGGCCCTCGACCCCCGCCAGCGGGCGCGCATCGCCGACACCAGCCGCTGGGACGAGTTCGATTGGCTCACAGATATCGTGCGCCCGCTGTGGCAGTTCGACCGAGCGCTGTTCAAGCTGGTCGATCCGCGCCGCGATCTCGAACGCGCCGGCGCGCTCATTCTTGCCGACATGGAGCGCCGCGACCGCGCCGCCGCCCGCGCGGCCGCGCCGCCGGACCCCGTGCCGTCCGACCCGACATCGCTTCCGCCCCAGGCCGCCGCCGCGATCGCCGCGGCGCGCGCGGCCGACTGACCCTTCGCCTCACCCCGTCACCGGAGTTCTTAGCGTCATGGCCGCCCCATCCAAGGTCGCCGCTGCCCTCAAAGCCCCCGACCGCGCGATTCGGACCGAGATCATGGCCGACGTCATGCGGCGCCATGAGGCGTCGGACGGCGCCTGCACCTTCGCCCAGATCGCCGCCGCCGGCTTCTCTGAGGCCGAGATCGAGGCCTACCGGGACGACGCTCGCGGGCTCGCCTGCGGTCGTGTCGAGCCCGTGCTCACGGTGCCTGCCGGACGCGTCGAGGGCGTCGCCCTGGTGCGCGAGGCCCGCGCCATCCGGGCACGGCAGGCGGAGGCGCGGGTATGATCGCCACCCGCAATCCCATCTCGGCCAAGCCCGAGACCTACCGCGACATGCTGATCGCGCTGGCGGACGAGGTCGACTGCTTCGCCGCGCATGCCGAGCCCGGCGCGGAGGTCATGATCGCCTTCACGCCGCAGGAACTGAAGGCGATCTCCTCCAGCCTGCGCGCCGATATTCAGCGCGTCCCCGCGACCCCGGCCGCGGAGACCTTCGCCACCATCTCCGCCTGGGCGGAGGCCACCTTCGGACCGATCACGCCCGAGCGGACCGTCGCCCGCGCCGACGAGGAGATGGTCGAGCTGCGCGCCGAGCCCGACAGCGTCGAGGAAGCGGCCGACGTCGTCATCTGCCTCGCCCGCTATGCCGGCCTCTGGGCCGCCGTCGAGCGGAAGATGGCGGTCAACCGGACGCGGCAGTGGCGGCGGGTCGGCGACGGCACGGGCTACCACATCAAGCCCGGGGCGACGCAGGATCCGGCGCCGCTCCCGCCCGTGCAATCCGAGGCCGAGCTGCAGGCCTTCGTGGAAGGCACGGCCGAGCAGACGCGCGAGTTCATGGCCGAGTGCAATGCGCTCGAGACGGAAGTCGCAGCCAAGCCGTTCTTTCGCGCAGGCGACCACGTCTTACACAGCCCCTCCGGCGAGACGTGGGTGGTCGCCTGGGCCGATCCGGTGACCGGCGACCTCGGGTGGTGTGGCTGGCCGGACGGCGTCGCCCGCATCAGCGACTGCACCCTCGTGAAGGCCGCGAGCGATGCCGAGCATCAGCAGAAGCTCCGCGAGCTGAAGGCCTCCGGCGGCTCCCGCGCCGCCAAGGCGGTGCGCCTCTACGGCGAGCCGGCGGAGGCTTGAGCGATGGCCGTCTACGTCGATCAGCCGATCTTTCCTTTCGGCCGCATGATGATGTGCCACCTCTGGGCGGACAGCCTCGAAGAGCTGCTCGCCATGGCCGATCGGATCGGCGTGCAGCGGAAGTGGATCCAGGGGCACCCGACCCTGTCCTTCGGCAAGCACCGCGACGCGTCGTGGGTCCATTTCGACATCGCCAAGGGCAAGCGCGCGCTCGCCCTCGCGGCCGGTGCGCTGGAGACCGACCGCTACGGCGCCTCCTACTTCGACGCGAAGCAGCGCGGGCGGACCGCGATGGTCGAGCGGATCGAGGAGATCCGCCGCAGCGCAGGCCGCGCGATCGACGGGATCCTTACTCCGGGCGCCTCGCCCGTAGCTGACGCCCGTCTAGACGGCCCTTTGCAGGATGAGGAGAGCGGCCGGGACGAGGTTCTGGAGGCGGCCCTGTACGCCCATCAGCACAGCGACGAGGAGGCCTGAGCCATGGCCGATCACACCGCCATCGAGTGGACGGACGCGACCTGGTCGCCGTTGCGCGCCCGCAACCGGGCCACGGGCGCGGTCGGCTGGCACTGCGAGCACGTCTCCCCGGGTTGCCAGCGCTGCTACGCCGAGGCGTTCAACGCCCAGCGGCTCGGCACGCGGCTGCCGTTCAAGCCCGGCCACCGGGCGGATGTCGAGCACTTCCTCGACTCGCGGATGCTCGTCGAGCCCCTGCGCTGGCGCCGCCCGCGCCGGATCTTCGTGTGCTCCATGACCGATCTGTTCGGCGCGTGGGTGCCGGATGCGATGATCGACCAGGTGTTCGCCGTCATGGCGCTTAGCCCGCGGCACACGTTCCAGGTGCTGACGAAGCGGTCGGCGCGGATGCGCGACTACTGCGCACGGCGCGACGAGCGCGGTCGGCACCCGTCCATGACCGACGCCGCCCTGATGGCGGCGACGGGATGCTGGAACACCCCGGCGCTCGACCTGCGCGCATGGCCGCTGCCGAACGTCTGGCTCGGCGTCTCGGCCGAGGATCAGGCCCGCGCGAACGAGCGCGTGCCGGATCTTCTCGCGACGCCGGCCGCCGTGCGCTTCGTCTCGGCCGAGCCGCTGCTCGGGCCGATCGATTTCGAGGCGATGCCTTTTGCCGAAGGCGATCCGCGGCACAGGTGGAGCGCTTTGACGGGGCAGGCGATCCTCCACGCCACCGGCTCGTTCGGGCGCCCAGACTTCACGGTCCGGATGTGCTCGCCCCTCAAGCCCCATCTGGACTGGATCATCGTCGGCGGGGAGAGCGGCCCGAAGGCCCGCCCGATGCACCCGGTTTGGCCGCGCCGGATCGGCGACGCCTGCGCCGCGACCGGGGTCGCCTTCCTGTTCAAGCAATGGGGCGCCTGGGTGCCTCGCGGGCCGGAGAGCCGGGGCTATCCCCTCGTTGAGGGCGTTCCGACGCTTCGTCTGACCGATGCAGGCGCGGATGGCAGCGTCCTCGGCGCTGCCGGCGACAACCCCGTGTGGATGCAGCGCATCGGCAAGAAGGCCGCCGGGCGGCGTCTAGACGGGCGACTGCACGATGCGATGCCGGAGGTGCGGCCGTGAGCTACAGCGTCACGAACCTCTACAGCTACCGCCGGGACTGGGAGGTCTACAGCGTCGTCGAGGACGGCGTGATCATCGTGCGCGCCCGGCCGCGCGGGGCCCGCGACGCGAGCTACCAGCCGATCGTCGGCACGGAGATCACGCGCCTGGACTGGCGGGGCCACCTCCATGCCCCGGCCGAGCCGCTGCACGATTCCATCCTGCAGCTCATCGGACGCCGCATGGAAGAGCTGGTGCGCGAGGCCTACGCGCACGGCTACCTGCACGCGCAGGCCGACATCCGGAAGGCGCTCGGCCTATGACGCCCCGCCAGCGCGACCTCGCCCGGCACGCCCTCGGCCTGCCGAATCGCAACCGCCGCTCCTACCGCAACCGCTTCCTCACGGGCGGGGCCTGCCCGGACTGGCGGGCCATGGAGGCCGCAGGCCTCGCCCGGAGCCAGCCGACCGACAAGCTCGGGCGCGCGTGGTTCCATCTCACCCGGGCCGGGGCCGAGGCCGCCCTGGAGCGGGGCGAGCGCCTGTGCCGTGAGGATTTCCCGCCACCGCCGCGCCCGCGGGATGCGCGCGGCCGGTACGTGTCTGAAGCTGCAGAGGGGATTGCCGCGTGACCCTCTCGATTCCCTGCCCACACTGCGCCGACGGCTTCACCACGCAAGGCGATCGGCACGCCCGCACCGCCAAGGACGTCTGCGGCCATTGCGGCGGCACCCATCGGGCGCCCGCCCGCACGGGCGAGACGGCCGCGACCTCCTACGATCCGCGGGCCGGTTCGCCCGAGGTCGCGGCCGAGGCGTGGCACGCGCTCGCCGAGATCAGTGCGTTGCTAGCGCTGGTCGCCGATGATCTGGGCGGTCCGGTAGAGGCGGCCTTCACGCTGGCCGAGGACGCGCTCGCTGAAGGCCGTCAGAGCGGGGCGATCGCCCATGGCTGAGACCCTCCGCCCGAGCGCGCACGCCATCGTCTGCGACGCACCCTACGGCACTCATCCGGACGGCGGCCACGGCCTGCACATCCCGGCCGGGCGCGTGATCGCCTGGGGCCACGCCTTCTGCTCGGTCCGCGGCTACCGCGTGATGCTGCGCTTCACCGACAGCGTGGCGCACAACACCATGGCGCCCGACACCGCCCGGTGGATCGCCGACCACGACCTTGATCCAAGAGCGCCCGAGGCCGCGCAGCTTGCCGCCATCCTGCGCGAGATGGCGGATCAGGCGGACGTGCTGACCCGCGCCTGGATCCTGGCGGGTCGCAAGCCTTTGCCGCTCGACGCCGAACCTGCGGGGACAGCATGAGCGCGCCCCGTCTAGACGCCCCGGCCGGGGTCACGATCACCTGCACCGAGCCCCGTCTAGACGGGGCCGCGCCCAGCCTGCTCGACCGCACCTGCTTGTGGTGCGGGCAGGCCTATCTCAGCCCCGCGCCTGAAACCGAGTTCTGCGGATCGCCCTGTCGCAAAGCCTTCAACAACCTGCGCGCCATGCGCGGCGCCGAGCTCTACGACCTGTTCATGGCGCTGCGCCACGACCGGGCGGTGGCGACGGCCTTCAAGGTCTGGCGGGCGTTGAACCGGCTGGCCGCGGGCTTCCGCTTCGAAGACCGGGTCGAGCGGGCCGGGCGCCGGTCCTGGCGGCATCCGGGCGTGATCCTGGCGCGCCGGCCGTACCTCGGCTCGGACGCGCCGCACGTCGACCTCCGGCGCAAGGCGGAGGGCTGAGCCGATGGCGAAGGCACGCTCAGAGGCCTCCCTTCCGGCGGTCATGCCGATCACGCCGCCGCGTGGCCTGTCGCGGCTGGAATCGGCGCGCCACATCGGCGTGTCGGCAACCTTCTTCGATCAGATGGTGAGGGACGGCCGTATGCCCCAGCCCAAGCGCGTCGGCGCGCGCGTGATCTGGGACCGGGTAAAGCTCGAGGCCTATTTCGAGGCCCTGCCCGAGGAGGCGGAGGTGGACGCGCCGGGCCGGGGCTGGGAGGATTGGCGGTGAGCCGTATCCGCCTCGCCTACGTCGATCATTTCACCGACCGGCACGGGCACGTGCGCTACTACTTTCGCCGGCCGGGCGGCAAGCGCACGCGTCTGCCCGGCGCGCCCGGCAGCCCTGAGTTCATGGCGGCCTATGCGGCGGCCGTCGATGAGAAGCCCCGCGAACCGGAGGCGAAGGAACGTGGCGAGCCCGGGAGCTTCGACCGTCTGCTCTCGCTCTACTTCGCGAGCACCGAGTTCAAGACCCTGAAGGCCCCGACCCAACGGGCCTATCGCTTGGCGATGGAGCGGCTGGTCCGTCTTGAGGACATGGGCAGGCGCCCCGTGAAAGGCCTGACGCGGCAGGTCGTCAAGGCGATCATGGCCAAGCGTGTCGATCGGCCCTCGGCCGCCAACGACGCGCTGAAGAAGCTGCGGATCCTGATCAAGTTCGCGCTCGATCTGGGCTGGCGCGCGGACGATCCGACCATCCGCATCTCCAAGCTCAAGGAGGGCGAGCACCACACCTGGACCGACGCGGAGATCGCCGCCTTCGAGGCGCGCTGGCCGATCGGCTCGCAACAGCGCACCCTCTTCGCGCTGCTGCTCTACACCGGTCAGCGCGTGTCGGACGTCGCCCCCATGTCCTGGCGGGACGTCAGCCTCGACGGACGGCGTATCCGGGTCACGCAGGAAAAGACGCAGACGAAGCTCGACCTCGCGCTCCACGACGACCTGCTCCACGTGCTGGCGAGTTGGCCGAAGGGCGAGGGTGCGATCGTGCCGACCGCTTGGGGACGCCCGTTCAGCGTGAAGGGGCTCGGCAACAAGATGGCCGACGCGATCGAGGCGGCGGGCCTGCCGGAGGCCTGCGTCACGCACGGGCTGCGCAAGGCCGCCGCGCGCCGCTTGGCGGAGGCCGGCTGTACCGCCCATGAGATCGCGAGCATCACGGGACACAGGTCGCTGGCCGAGGTCGAGCGCTACACGCGCGCGGTCGCCCAGCGGCTCTTGGCCGACGCCGCCAATTCCAAGCTGGTGCCGCGCCTGCTTCCTAACCTGCGACCGGAAATTCCCAACCCGGAGGAGAAAGCGTAATGTTTTCAGAGGTTGGATTAAGAGAGTGGAGGCCTCGCCCGGAATCGAACCGGGGTGCAAGGATTTGCAGTCCAGTGCATACAACCTGAATTGCTACCACATAGCAGAACGTATGTCACTGAGATATCGAGCGAATCACCGGTTTAGGCGCCCCGATTACTCCCATTTGATAGCAACCCGTTTGCACTCGGGGAGTAGTTTCCACCCAAAATTGAGGCAAAATCGAAGGCTCTGACGGTCCTTACAGCCGCTAGCTGCTATGCCATACGAGAAGCTATGTTATTGTAAATTAAGCACAAAATCAGGCGACGCCCCTCATACGAAGCACCACGGGATAGCAGCGGAGGGCCATCTTGAAGGGTAGAGTCCTCCAGCGTGGCGGGTTCTCCGTGCCATCCATCCTGTCACGGGGGCTGAGCTGCAGCGCCGTGGTACAATTTTTCAGCCTGTCACGCGGACACAGCCATGATGTCGCATAGGCAACCGATGGCCGTGCTTTGGCTCTCCGACTGAAGACCTGCTGTCACCTTTTAGTAAGGAAGAGGCTGGACCATGGTTCAAAGCGCGCCGTCCCCCTGAACCTTTGTGTCTTAATAGGACAAAAAGCTTCTGGAGTCCCAGAGGTTTATGCTTTCGGACCGATCGTTTGGTCCTCACTTGGTTGCGGAGGCAACGAAACATCCGCGCCTCAGCTAGGCAGCAATGAGCTGAGAAGCTAGCTCAGGTTCGCCGTAGACGGCCTTAAGCTCGACAATCAGCTCCACTCCCAGGACATCTCTCGAAGCCGCTGTGAGAGTATCCTTGGCGATCTGAGCCTTGCTCCGCGCCACCATCAGCCCGTCGTGAAATGGCAGACCGACCACCCCTTCATCCTTCAGCCGTTCCAAGGCACTCAGGAGGATGCAAGACTCCTTGAACATGATCGCGAAGCCTACGGCCACTTCCCCAGCCTTGGCCCTCTCGTAAAACACCTCGAACCCGGGGTGCTTCTCGAAGATCGCCGCTCGGACCTTAGCCGCAGTGGTGCCCGCAGGTAGGGGTGCGAGGATGCCGGGCTTACCCGTCCGTTGGTTGATGCCTCGGCTCCCCCCGGCGCCCCCGTTAAGGCATGCAGCGAACGCCTGTTTGATCGCCCTACGGTGGTCTCGATTGCTATGATCGTACCCGGGTAGAAGTCCGCTGAGGTCATAAAGGTCCCCCGAGGGAGGCTCCTGACCCAACAGGGCGTATCCGATGCGAGGCCCCAGGTTGACGAAGTCGAGGTCAGCCACCGGCTCACCATCGATCCTGAGACCGCTCCGGCGCTCTGAGGCGAGGTTCAGCCAGAAGGTTTGGCCGTAAAGCCTGCCACCCTGATCGAGGCGGATATCCTGGCCCCCCCGGATCGTGAAGGTTCTGACGAGGGTCCGGTAGTGGGCCGTATCGACCTGTGGGATAAGACCATCATCGATAAAGCTCAGGTCCGCATCCTTCAGGAAGGCGTTGAGGCCGGCAATCTGATCGGACATAGCCCGCACTTCCGGGCTGAAGGGGAGGGGCACTGGATCGCGCCTAGGCTTCTGCGGCCTGCCCTGTCCCTCGACCTTGGTAACACGCTTCAGAACCACCAGGGCGTCTTCGGGCTCGCGGCGGAAGCTCCCGAAGCTGAGTACCTGGCCCCGGATCATGCTTAGAAGGGCCGGGGTCGGTTCGATGGTGGTAGTCCGCCCCCCCTCAGCGCCGAGCTTCTGATCCACAAGGCCGGAGAGAATCAAGGCATCCAGACAGCTCAGGAATGTCTTTACCGGAAGGTTCCTAGTGTTTCTGTCCCGAGTGCACCCCTTTTTCCGAGACACAACCAAAGGCCTTGGATCATTCCATTTGACTATCACATACGACAGATTGGAAACTAGATTATCGAGAGCAAGCAGGAAACTCGCTTCATCCTTAGGCCTCCTTGCCCTCTGTCGCAAACCTGAAGCACGCTCCGCTCTGTCCACCAAGCACGCTACAGTTGACACTAGGCCTTGAAGCTCACCCGGACCTGAGAAGAGCCTGTAGTCGTACCAAGTGTGATCTTTGTGCTCCTTCTTATCATCGCCATTTAGTTCATCATCAAAGGCATCATCCATAGCGTTCTCTAGGTCCACTCCTACAGTTGTGATTGCTTGCGTTAATGATAGAGGTCACTTAGGACATGCCTCAGATGCCGGAAGTTGACCTTGTATCCGCGGCTCCCCTCAGGTCCTCTATAGAGGGGCCCGTAAGGAAAGGGGGGCCAGGATGACCTTCGCGACGCACCTCGGCTTTTTGGCCGATGCAGCCCTGATCCTCCCCCGGCCCCTCAGCGCAGTCCCTGGATGGTCCGAGCTTGAGCGCTGAGCCTCGCCAACAAACCAGCCGCTCTGGGATGCACCATCGTGGGCGCCGGCCGTCTGGGGCTTCCTGATCCGCCCATGAAGGCCTCCTGAGCCCCGGCCTGTCCGTGTGCCTGACTCTGGATCAGAGCCGCCGCTGTCCTCTCCGCCTGCTCCCTCTTCGTGGCAGCCTCAACGATGGCGTGAAGCTCTGCCTGAGATGTCTCGTTGTCGTTCTGAGCTTGAGCATCAGCCTGAGCCCTTCCTGCCCGAGGATCAGGACCAAGGCGCATCAGGCCATCGGTGCCATCGTTGAGGAGCACTGCCTCGGGGTTGGCCCCTAGGAAGCCCGTGACGCCACCAGCGAACCCACTCATCGACGGCAGGAACGAGGCTTCCGGATTGCGCCCAACGAAAGAGACCCGTGGTCCACTCCCACGTGTCGCCGAGATCAGCGGTGACGGTGTGTCCGCTTTACGTGTCGGCATCATGCCTCAGCCCCATTGGTGAAGACCTTCATCATCTCCACGAGGAGCATCGGATTGCTGGGGCGACCACCAAGGCGTTCGGTGGCGACCTCAAGGGCACGCTTCATCAACTCCCGGTCGGCTCCAGATAGCCTGACGTAGAAGCCATATTCGGCCTGATCCGAGTGGAGCCCACGGGGCTCCCGGTATCGGCGTGTGATCATGTTGTGTGTCCTTCGTGACAACAAAAAAGGAGCCCGAAGGCCCCTGGCTGAATGAGTGGATTGGGAGGACCGTAGAGGCCCGCGAGAAGGCGCGTTTGACGCTCCGTCTCTCTAGAGGGGAGGCTATTCGGCCCCGAACCGGGGCTACCCCATTGGAATCACGGGAGAACCAAGCGATTCCGAGTGGGTGCTTCGTTAGCCCCTGGCCCACCCCGTTTCTCTAGAAGGGAGATAATTCGACCCTCAATCGAAGCTATCCCACTGGTAACACGGGCAAACCGAGTGATTCTGGCTAGGCCCCTGAGCGCCCCCGCTCTCTAGAGGAGGGTAAAATTCGCCCTCTGATCGTGGTTATCCCTCTGACGCCACAGGCAAACCGAGCGATCCTGCTGCGAGCCGCCTCTAACCGTCTGTCTTGTAAGCTCGGAGGCCAGGAGAGCCGATCCGTCCTCCCCGATGAAGACCGGGGGATGGTTCGCGGTGTCACACAAGGGTGTGCCCGTACGCGACATGACCGCTGTTACGCTTCGAGCGTCACAATAGGCTTGCAGTCAGCCTCGTGTTACGTCATCAAGTTCGGGTTGACCCATATGTGACATTGAGGCCCCTTATGACGCGCATCGGATACGCCCGCGTCTCTACCGCGGATCAGGACCACGCCACGCAGGTTGCTCGGCTGAAGGAAGCGGGATGCTCCATCGTCCGCACCGAGAAGGCCAGCGGCAAGACCCGAGAGGGCAGGGATGAGCTAGCGGACATCATGAGCTTCATCCGGGACGGTGATGAGCTTATGGTGGTGAAGCTGGATCGCCTCGGTCGCTCCACTCGTGACGTGCTCAACCTTGTCCATGAACTAGAGGGCAGGGGGGCCTTCCTGTCGGTCTTGGAACCGGCGTTCTCCACCAAGGATGCCACTGGGCACATGCTGGTCACGGTGCTCGGCATGGTCGCCGAGATGGAGCGCAAGTTCATCAGGGAGCGCCAGCAGGCCGGCATTGAAGCCATCAAGAGTGGCGACGAGCGAGAGAGGAAGAAGAAGTACCCGGGACGCAAGCCGACCGTGAAGCCCGAAGTGATTCGAGAGATGCATGCGGCTGGCTCCGGCCCCTCGGCCATCGCTAAGGCTCTCGGGATCAGCCGCATGAGTGTTCACCGGGTGTTGAACCCCAAGGCCGCCGCCGAGGTCACTGAGGCTGTCTAAGGGCTCCAAGATACTGTGGTTCATATCCTTCGTTGTGACAGCCTTCTTCATGAGACTGAGCGACAAGGCTTGGGGCAATCGCCTGGCATTCCTCGGGGTTGGCTACCTTGGCCTCTGCTTCGCTCTGATGGGCAGCGTAGTGGTGAAGGCGTCGGCCTGGTGAGGGGCCCTCGGTCCTACACGGGCATCCTCGCGTTCCTGAGGCCCAATGTCCGGGACGAACGGAGAAGACACCCCGGCCATATGTGATGGACACTCGCTGAGTGCGCCACGCAGGGCCACGGCCAGGCCCTGAGGCAGGCTGGCGGGGTACGCAGGGGAGGTGGCCTGGGACTCCACGGGTCCCTCTGCCGTTCGCTTTCTCGGACGAGGCTCACGCCACCCAATTTCAAAATCTGGGGTAAAAGGTCGTGTTGTTGTTCGACCTCGTACGCCTGAGCATACTCTCTCACACGAAACTACGGCGGTATGCACCGCCAAAACTACATATCATTCGCCACCGAGCAAGAAATCAGCAGATCCGATGCTTTAAATTTGCGCCCCACATGCTGAATCGACTTTAGGTGGCACCTTCATCAGATGCACCGGAAGAACTAGGCATGACCTCAGCAAGCTGAAGCTAAAATCTCCAGACCTGCCGAGGACGAAGCCATCATGAACGACAAACTTAACGATGCGCTTCCGCAGTAGCTCACGCTCATTCTTGATCTAGGAACTTCCTTTGCCGCGCAACCTCACCTTTGGGGTCCTTGAGATAGGCTACTAAATCTTTCAGTATTATCGCTTCAAATGCATGATTACCAGAAACAGAGTGGGTAAAGGAATGGGTCGTGCCATGTATCTGACGATGATGCGTGTTATCCTCATCGAACAAGCAGACAGCATCGAACATTTGGCGCCACTTATCATGCATTTCCCAAGTGACGACCAAACCGATGTCTTCCACGGCCTTCACGCCAGATTGGAACTCTTCCACCAGAGAGTCTAATGAGTGTTTATACTCAAGCACCTTGATTTTTGAGATGTACGGCTCGTCTGAATTGAAAAATTCACCTTCGATGCCTAGAGGGTTGGCGGAACCGAGGATGAATTTGTCAAACGGCGGGTCCATCCTGACCCTATAGAGACCGTCGTATTGGTTGAATTGTGAACTTGATATCAACTGGATACCGCGGACCAGGCCAGATGAAAGCATCTGGTTAAAGAGTGCAACGACATCTTGCTCAACCCTCGGCTCAGAACGAATGGGCAACTCCTCCGTGGGCAAGAACAAGCCCGCCCCCGTGATAGTCAAGGCATGATCCTTTTCGTGCTCCTCTTGATTTCTAATCCACTGCTCAATCTTAATTTCGCCGCCAAATATCTTTGCAGCGCCAGGCTTTCTCAGGAGACTGTATCGCTTTCTGAATGCCGTAACGGCGGAAACGGAAATCTTTTCGGCAAGCTGCGTGAATTCAGGCTGGAATCCTTTGCGGCCTAGATCGGGTTCTGCGTTGTCAAAGTGGACGATAACGTGAGCTAGGTTCTGGAATCCTATGTTATTGGTCATCGGGATTGTTAAGGTTGGCCCCTGAGGCATATGACGAGTAGAAAGCTGTAATCCACCATGGAGAAACCGGCTTCCTTTTCGTAATTTCAACTGCGTATCGTTAAAACCGTCGTACAGATCTGTGGAGAAAGCCAGATATAGGTAAATTGACAACTGAGCTTCTTTGGCCAATTGCCTTTCTGAGCTATCAAGTCGAAGTTGTATCGGGCAGTTACTGGGCACCTCCCCGAGCAGCTCAGCAGCACTCCAAGCTCCCCACAAACCATTCAAGCGCGTAAACTTTGCTGGAATTTTCGTTGCATCATTGCCTTTTTTAATCGTCTGTGTCTGCCAATCGATAAAATCTCCCAGCGCTACACTCTTCGCTATATTTTCATGCGGATAGAGGTAGTTAGGATTGTCCAGTCCATCCTCACTCGGTTCTCCGCTTTGGTTTATGACTTTAATATGAATTTTAATCTTGGGAGCAGTCGTGCCCGCCAAATATATTCCACCGATTGGTGTCATAATGCGGAGCAATGCAAGCCACTGACTCGCGGTACTCGCCTGATTCCAGGCCAGACTTTTCGGCCGTATGTTGGAACCTGAGAGTTTTACAGTGATAGATGTGCCGCGATCCAAGGCATTGAACGGACCTTCCATAGGGGGACGGTGAATAATGCGCGGCCTCGGAATCGTGCCCGTCGTGTCCTCCACCCAAGCCCGGCCGTTCTCGATCAAGCCGGAGTAGATCTTGTCGCCAATACGCGTGCTGATATGCAAGTGATTGAAACCGTAACCAAGGTAGGTAGCCCCAACCCCCTTGCTGCCACGCGAAATCGGTCCCGATTTGAACGAGAAATTTGGCCTTAGGAATTGCTTAAATTGGGCCTCATCCATACCGCAACCATTATCGGTCACAGTCACGATTTGCTGCTTTAAATCAACAGAAACCCATACCTGGCCGTCTAAATATCCATCTTGTTCCACTCTTTTCTCAACTGCGTCCAAAGCATTTTGAATCAACTCGGCAAAAAGGTCGTAGTAACCAGTGTAGCTTTTGAGAATATTTGATATTTCACGTTTCTGAGCGCTGATGACAATCCCAGGATCAGCACCGCTAGTTGAGTCGAGCGGGTCCCATGCATCGAAGATTTGAATATCGGCGGTGCCCAAGATTCGTCCTCATGATCCACTAACTCTTGCTATTTTAAGTATGAGCCCTGCCATCCCGTCAACCGCTGCCGTTGCGCCACGCCCTTGAGCGTGCGGCTCCACTCTAAGCTTGGCGTTCAGAACCGATTGACCAGATGGTCGCCCAACTTGACTGACGGCACCACGGACCTTAGGTGGGTGTATCCCATATGCATCCTCGTATCCTGGGGCCCAATGATGAGTGCCAGCTCGAGCACGCTTAGGCCGAGCTAAGTCTCCGCCACATCCTCCTGACCGCCGCGGGCGCATCGGAGAGGAACGCAGTTCAGATCGAGCCTCGCTTGATGACCATGGATGCCTGCTTTCTCCAAATGCCTCGGCTTGAGTAGGTGCGCGTGGGTGAACGGCTTGTGGTGGTTCCTCAGTGAGTTCTCGTGTCCGGCAACGATGCCCTTGCCCTGGCCGAGAGCATCACCTAGGGGCTAAGTCGATGAAATGGCTTTTACTTATCGTCATTTTGAACGGACAGGGGGAGGTCATCGGTCCCACCATGATCCCCGAGGCCTACACTAAGGCCGAATGCGAGCGCGATATTGACGACCCAAAGCTGACGGCCAGCCGCAACGCTGGCGCGGTCAAGCGGTTCGGACCCGGCGCCTCGGCCCGGGGGTACTGCGTGCCTCTAGATGCTGAGGACCGCGAAGCCCTCCGACTCACGCTGGCCGACTAAGGGAGAGACCAGATCCATTACGCAATCCTCGTGACCATGGTACTCACCGCGCCCGGTGGTGCCCCCTCGGTCCGCTCCTACGACATTGCCGCCCATAGCCGCCTCTGGGACCAGAAGAAGTGCGAGGCCTACGCGGAGCATCTACGGAAGAATGAGGAAGCTGGGGGTCTCGCTCAGGCGTCCCGGTGCCTCATCCTCACCCGCGATGAAGCCCGCAAGCTGGCCCTCAGCATCCTTGAGGAAACAAAGGAGTGACCCAAGGCCGCCCGTGTGGCTGCCCTGGGCCCTCGTCCAGCTACGCGGTGGGTTCCTCCTCATAGCCCTTCTGACCGGCTCATGAGAGCGCAGAGGGTGCAGAGGAGTTCAGGTCCTTTGACTACTCCCCGCGGAGTACTCTTGGTAGTGAATGGGGGTCAAAAACGGGTATGCGGGCCGCATCCCATAGCAGCCCGTATAACCTAAGTGTTTGATTTGTAAGTAAATTTGGAGGCCTCGGAGGGAATCGAACCCCCGTGCAAGGATTTGCAGTCCTCTGCGTAACCACTCCGCCACGAGGCCTTCGGCGTGCGCCCCCGTGCGGAGGCTTCGCGCACCCGCGCCGGGCGGCCGGCTCGGGGTGGCCGGTGTCTAGCAAGGCGACGGGCGCGACGCAACGGGACACGTGCAGGTTCTGCACCGAAGCCGACGCGGGGGGTCAGCCCTGCCAGACTCGGGGCACCGGCAGCGCGCGGTAGCCTTCGAGGAAGCGCACCGCGAGGGCGCGCAACGGACCGATTCCCGGCGCCAGCATGCGCACCGCGAGATGACCGTTCCAGGCGCTCGCGCCGGCCTCGACGCCGAGAGCCCCGGCGCCGTCGAGCAGGCCGCGCGCCGCGTCGAGACGGCTCTCGGCCCCGGGCGACAGGTCGAGCAGGGTGGCGCAGGCGGCCGCTCCGCCCCCGATCGCCGGGCGTGCGAGCAGCGCGCCGACCGGCCCCTCGAACCGGAGCGTATCCGCGTAGACGAGGCGGCCGCCGCGACGCACCCGCCAGATATCCTCGAACAGGGCTTCGCTCAGCACCTCGCCGCGGGCGGTCCGGCCGAAGACCACCGCCTCGAAGATGAGCAGCCCGGCATCAGGCGCGAGGTCGGCCTCGAAGCGCCGCCGGACCCGCGCCCGATCGAACAGGATCGTCTCCTGCGGCAGCCAGGCGAGGTGTGCGCCCGCCGCGAGCCGGACCCGGTTCTCGATCCGGCTGACCGGACCGTCCGAGCGGTAGACCTTCTCCGCCGCCGTGCTGGTGAAGCAGAGGCGGGCGCCCGCGCCGAGATCGACCGCGACGCCGAACCGGTCGCCGCAGGCGACGCCGCCCGCGGTGTTGACCAGCACGGCCTCGGTCTCCGCCGCGCCGTGGCGCCTGGGAAAGCGCAGGCGCAGGGGGCCTGCCTCGGCGAGGTCCCGCAAGCGCGCCGGCCCCGGCCCCTCCGCCACGAGCGCGACGCGGCCGACCGAGCGCTGGCGCGCGGGTGCGGGGGGCGGAACCGCCTCGTTCATGTCCGGCCGCGCTCCTGTCCGCCCGCGTCGCGGGCAACGTCCGCGCCGCCGTCGCCTAGCAGGGCGCGGACCGGATGGCGACGCTGGACATCCATCGTCACGCGAAGAGCGCGTGCGAGGGTCGAGCCCCTTTGCGCGCCACATGCCCAATCTGCAAGCATATCTGGACGCTGCGCGGCATCGCACCTGCCGCTGGAGCGAGCCACCTGTTCATTCGGCACGCAGATCCGTGCCCGCGGCTTCCTGGCATGCACGTTGCTTGAGCGCTGCCGCCGCGGAAAGCGGCCGGGGAACGGCATGATGACAAGACTGAAGACCTGGGTTTCCGCCGCGGCGCTCGCCGGCGGCGTGGCGCTGGCCTCACTGGGCGCCGGCACGGCACGGGCGCAGGAGACCATCAAGGTCGGCATCCTGCACTCGCTCTCGGGGACCATGGCGATCTCCGAGACGACGCTGAAGGACGCGATGCTGATGCTCATCGCGGAGCAGAACAAGAAGGGCGGCGTGCTCGGCAAGAAGCTGGAGCCGGTGGTGGTCGATCCGGCCTCGAACTGGCCGCTGTTTGCCGAGAAGGCCCGCGAGCTGATCGCCAAGGACAAGGTCTCGGCCGTGTTCGGTTGCTGGACCAGCGTCTCGCGCAAATCCGTGCTGCCGGTGTTCAAGGAACTGAACTCGATCCTGTTCTACCCCGTCCAGTACGAGGGCGAGGAGAGCGAGCGGAACGTGTTCTACACCGGCGCCGCGCCGAACCAGCAGGCGATTCCCGCCGTCGATTACCTGATGAAGGAGGAGAAGGTCGAGCGCTGGGTGCTGGAGGGCACCGACTACGTCTATCCGCGCACCACGAACAAGATCCTCGAAGCCTACCTCACGGCCAAGGGCGTGAAGCCCGAGGACATCTCGATCAATTACACGCCCTTCGGCCAGGCCGACTGGCAGACCCGCGTCGCAGCGATCAAGAGCTTCGGTTCGGCCGGCAAGAAGACGGCCGTGGTCTCGACTATCAACGGCGACGCCAACGTGCCGTTCTACAAGGAACTCGCCAACCAGGGCATCAAGGCGACCGACATCCCGGTCGTGGCCTTCTCGGTCGGCGAGGAGGAACTGGCCGGCATCGACACGAAGCCGCTCGTCGGCCATCTCGCGGCGTGGAACTACTTCGAGTCGATCGACACGCCCGAGAACAAGGCCTTCATCCAGCAGTGGCAGGCCTACAAGAAGAACCCCAAGGCCGTCACCAACGACCCGATGGAGGCGCACTACATCGGCTTCAACATGTGGGTGAAGGCCGTCGAGAAGGCCGGCACCGTCGATCCCGACAAGGTCATCGCCGCGCTGCCGGGCACCGAGCAGAAGAACCTCACCGGCGGCACCTCCCAGATGCTGCCGAACCACCACATCACGAAGCCGGTCTTCATCGGTGAGATCAAGGACGACGGCCAGTTCGACGTCGTGAACAAGACCGAGGGCCTGATTCCGGGCGAGGCGTGGTCGAAGCAGCTCGAGGGCTCGAAGGACCTCGAGGCCGACTGGGTCAAGCTCAACTGCGGCAACTACAACACCAAGACAAAGAAGTGCGGAGGCGCCTGAGCCGAAGCCTTCGATAGCGCTGGTGCCATCCCGGGCCCGCCCTGGCGGATCCGGGATGACGCCGTGATGCCGGACGCACCGCACATCTGCAGATCCCTCCGAGACGGCGCGTGTCGGCGCGACCGCGGGGACCCGAGTTCCATGATCCGCATCATCATCCTCTCGCTTCTGCTCGGCCTTGCCGCGCCGGCCGTGGCGCAGGACGCAGTCCCGGCCGACGCCTACACGCGGCTCGCCAGCGACAGCTACGGCGACATCGAGGCCGGCATCGCCGCGCTCGCCGCGAGCGGCGACCCGCGCGCGGGCGCGGTGCTCTCCGCCCTGGGCGAGGGCCGGCTGCTCTACCGACCCGCCGACAAGGCGCTCTTCATCAAGCAGGGCGACGCCCTCGCCGATGCCCGCACGGGTGCGCCGGCCCAGGCCGAGGGGCTGAAGCCGGTCCGCGCCAACAACAAGATCCGCCGTGCACTCGACGCCGCGCAGGGTCAGCTCAATCTCGCCAGCCCCGACGCGGCCCGGCGCCGAGAGGCGGCCGACGCGGTCTTCAAGGCGCGCGATCCCGTGGCGCTCCCCGCGCTCGACGCGGCGCTCGCCCGGGAATCCGATGCGGGCGTGAAGCGCGCGCTCGCCGCCGCCCGCGCCGCCGTGCTGCTGGCTAAGCCCGGCACGCCGGACGCCGAGCGGCTCGCCGCCCTGCCGTCGATCCAGGCGCGGGGCGACGGCGACGCCATCGCGATCCTGCGCACCGTCGCGGCCAGCGATCCGAACGAGACCGTGAAGGCGGCCGCCGGCCGCGGCATCCAGCAGGTCGAGACCCGGCTCGCCATCGCGGCGGCCGCACAGAACGTCTGGTACGGCGTGTCGCTCGGCTCCGTGCTGCTGCTCGCCGCGATCGGGCTCGCCATCACCTTCGGGGTGATGGGCATCATCAACATGGCGCACGGCGAGATGGTGATGCTCGGCGCCTACACGACCTACCTCGTGCAGGACGCGATCCGGGCGCACGCGCCCGGCCTGTTCGACTGGTCGCTCGCCATCAGCATCCCGTGCGCCTTCCTTGTCGCGGGCGCGGTCGGCGTCGCGATCGAGCGCGGCATCATCCGGTTCCTCTACGGGCGCCCGCTGGAGACCCTGCTCGCGACCTTCGGCGTGAGCCTGATCCTGCAGCAGGCCGTGCGCTCGATCTTCGGGCCGACGAACCGCGAGGTCGGCTCGCCGGGCTTCATGTCGGGCGCCTTCGACCTGTTCGGCCTCTCGATCACCTGGGGCCGGCTCTGGATCGTGCTGTTCTCGCTCGCCGTCTTCCTCGGACTGCTCTTCGTGCTGCGCAAGACGGCGTTCGGCCTGAAGACCCGTGCGGTCACCCAGAACCGCCGCATGGCCGCCGCCATGGGCATCCGTACCCCTTGGGTCGACGCGATGACCTTCGGTTTGGGCTCAGGCATCGCCGGCATCGCGGGCGTGGCGCTGTCGCAGATCGACAACGTCTCGCCGAACCTCGGCCAGGGCTACATCATCGACTCGTTCCTGGTGGTGGTGTTCGGCGGCGTCGGCAACCTCTGGGGCACGCTGGTGGCCGCGCTGACGCTGGGCGTCGCCAACAAGCTGTTCGAGCCGTATTTCGGCGCCGTGCTCGCGAAGATCGCGCTCCTCGTCTTCATCATCCTGTTCATCCAGAAGCGCCCGCGCGGCCTGTTCGCGCTCAAGGGCCGGGCGGTGGAGTCCTGAGCATGACCCGCACCCGCCTCATCGACCCCAAGGGCTGGATCTTCCTCGCCGCCCTGGCCGCCTTCTGCCTCGTGGTGCCGCTCCTGAACCTCGGGGTCGCCGAGGGGTCCGGGCTGCACCTGCCGACCTATCTGGTCTCGCTCTTCGGCAAGTACCTCGCCTTCGCGCTGCTCGCGCTCAGCCTCGACCTCGTCTGGGGCTATTGCGGCATCCTCTCGCTCGGCCACGGCGCCTTCTTCGGGCTCGGCGGCTACGCGATGGGCATGTATCTGATGCGCCAGATCGGCCCGCGCGGCGTCTACGGCAACCCGGTCCTGCCCGACTTCATGGTGTTCCTGAACTACAAGGAACTGCCCTGGTACTGGCTCGGCTTCGACCACTTCGCCTTCGCGGCGCTGATGGTCCTGGCGGTGCCGGGCTTGCTCGCCTTCGTGTTCGGCTGGCTCGCCTTCCGCTCGCGGGTGACGGGCGTCTACCTGTCGATCATCACGCAGGCGATGACCTTCGCGCTGATGCTGGCCTTCTTCCGCAACGACATGGGGCTCGGGGGCAACAACGGGCTCACCGACTTCAAGGACATCCTCGGCTTCCCCGTCCAGGCGCAGGGCACGCGCGTGGCGCTCTTCGTGGCGACCGGGATCGCGCTCGCGCTCGGCTACCTGGTCGCCCGCTTCATGACGGTCTCGGCCTACGGCAAGATCCTGATCGCGGTGCGGGATGCCGAACCGCGCACGCGCTTCCTCGGCTACCGCCCGGAGCACTACAAGACGCTGGCCTTCACGGTCTCGGCCATGATGGCGGGCGTCGCCGGGGCCCTCTACGTGCCGCAGGTCGGCATCATCAACCCGGGCGAGTTCGCGCCCACCAACTCCATCGAGGCCGTGATCTGGGTCGCGGTCGGTGGGCGCGGCACGCTGGTCGGCGCGGCGCTCGGCGCGGTCATCGTCAACTATGCCAAGACCGTACTCACCGGCGCGATGCCCGACGCGTGGCTCTTCGCGCTGGGGGCGCTCTTCGTCGTTGTGACGCTGTTCATGCCCAAGGGCATCGTCGGCAGCCTGATCGAGCGCTTCGGCAGTCCCCGCGCGAAGGCCAAGCTGCCGCCCGAGCCCGAGATCGCGCCGAAACTCGCCGAAGAGGGGCAGGGCTGATGAGCGATGCCGACCTCCTGGCGCCGGTCAGCGCCACCGCGACCGGCCGGCCCGACGACGGCCACGCCCCGGCCCAGACCAAGCGCGTCACCGACGCCCTGCTCTATCTCGACGACCTGCGGGTGACCTTCGACGGCTACCGGGCGCTGCGCGGCCTCTCGCTCACCCTCGACCGGGGCGAGATGCGGGCGATCATCGGCCCGAACGGGGCCGGCAAGACCACGATGATGGATTGCATCACCGGCAAGACGCGGCCCGATACGGGCATCGCGCTCTTCGACGGCGTGCACGACCTCACGAAGCTCGACGAGCCGGCGATCGCCGACCTCGGCATCGGCCGCAAGTTCCAGAAGCCGACCGTGTTCGAGAGCCACACGGTGGCCGACAACGTCCTGCTGGCGCTCAAGGGTCCGCGCTCGGGGCTGGCCTCGCTGTTCGGCTGGCGCAACCGGGTCGAGGCCGAGCGGATCGACGCGCTGCTGGTGAAGGTCGGGCTGATCGCCCACCGGGGGAGGCCGGCCGCCGATCTCTCGCACGGACAGAAGCAGTGGCTGGAGATCGGCATGCTGCTGGCCCAGGACCCCAAGCTCCTGCTGGTGGACGAGCCGGTGGCCGGCATGACCGATGCCGAGACCGCCGAGACCGCGACGCTGCTCCGCGAGATCGCCCGTGACCACGCGGTGATCGTGGTGGAGCACGACATGCACTTCGTGCGCGCGCTCCAGTGCCGCGTCACCTGCCTGCACGAGGGCGCGGTGCTGGCCGAGGGCTCGATCGACGCGGTCTCGGCCGACCCGCGGGTGGTCGAAGTCTATCTGGGGCGCTGAGCACCGTGCCGGCGCCCTGCCAAGTCATGGTTTCGAAAGGTCGAGACCTTTCGCGGGTGCAGGGCAGAGCCCTGCGGCGAAGCCCTCTGTCCGGCTGTGCCGGGCAGAGGGCTTCCCACCCGGGGCTGCGCGCCCCGGACCCCGCCAAAGGGCCTGAGGCCCTTTGGGATCCCCGGATTTGCATGGAACGGGCTGACAACCGATGCTGACGGTCGACTCCATCGATCTGTACTACGGGGCCGCCAAGGCCCTGCGCGGCGTCTCGCTCACCGCGGAGCCCGGCCGCGTCACGGCCGTGCTCGGCCGCAACGGCGTCGGCAAGACCTCGCTGATGCGCGCCATCGTCGGCCAGCAGCCGATCGCCAAGGGCTCGATCCGCCTCGGCGACACGGTGCTGTCGGGCCTCGCCCCCTACGACCGGGCGCGGGCGGGCGTCGCCTTCGTGCCGCAGGGCCGCGAGATCTTCCCCCTGCTCACCGTAAAGGAGAACCTCGAGACGGGCTTCTCCCCCTGCAAGCGGGCCGACCGCTACGTGCCGGGCGAGATCTACGACCTGTTCCCGGTGCTGAAGGACATGCTGCACCGGCGCGGCGGCGACCTCTCGGGCGGCCAGCAGCAGCAGCTCGCCATCGCGCGGGCCCTGGTGACGCGGCCGAAGCTCCTCGTCCTCGACGAGCCGACCGAGGGCATCCAGCCCTCGATCATCAAGGATATCGGCCGGGCCATCACCTATCTCCGGGCCAAGGGCGAGATGGCGATCGTGCTGGTGGAGCAGTATTTCGAGTGGGCGCGCGACCTCTGCGACAGCTACGCGGTGATGGACCGCGGGCAGGTGGTCGATGCGGGGCCGCGGGCCGACATGGACGAGGCCCAGGTGCTGCGCTGGCTGTCGGTTTGAGGCGAGACCGGACGGCCCGCACTTCTCCCTCCCCCGCAGAGGGGGGAGGGGGGAGCGCGGCGGGAGCGCCCTTACTCCGCCACGGCCTCGGCGACGCTGACGCGGCCCGAATCCTCGACGATCGCGGCCGCGGCCGCCTGGGCGAGCAGCGCGTAGCCGCCGTCGGCCATGTGCAGGCCGTCCGCCGCGAAGAGCTGCTTGCGGGTCAGCTTCCCCTCGCGGATCCAGTCCTGCATCAGGTCGGCGCGGCGGATCACCGGCACGCCGAGCTCGTCGCCGATCTCGCGGACCGCGTCGCGGAAGCGGTAGGAGCCGGGCGTGGCGTCGAGCGCCGGGCACCATTGCGGCTCCATCAGCACCACGTCGATGCCGGCCTCTTGCAGGCGCTTGACGGCGCCGACCGTGGCCTCGCGAAAGTGGTCGAGGGAGACGCCGCGCAGCGGATCGTTGCTGCCGGTCTGCCAGATCACGAGCTGGGGTTCGGCAGCGATCACGTCCCGGTCCAGGCGCTTGAGCATGTCGTCCACGTGCTCGCCGCCGATGCCGCGGTTGAGCACCGTGACGCCGCCGAGCTGCGGGTAGAGCTTGCGCAGCGAGGCTTCGAGCAGCGGCGGGTAGGCCTTGGTCGGGCTGCTGGCGCCGATGCCCTCCGTCGAGGAGGAGCCGAAGGCGACGATGCGCAGCGGCGCGCCGATGGCGATCTGGCGGGCGACGTGGGGCAGGTCCGGCTGCTCGTCTGAGCCGAGGCCCAGGACGTCGAGGTTGAGCGGGGCCGGGAGCAGGTCGGCGTAGGCCAGCACGGCGGACGGGACCACCATCAGGCCCGCGAGAAGGGCGAGCGTGCGGGCGGACTTCGTGGCGGCGCGGAGACGGGTGAAGGCTGGCACGACCGGAACCATGAATCTGTCGTTCGAGGCAGATAGAGAGTGCAGTGCGGCCCCGGAAGACCGGGTTCCGCCCGACACTCAAATCCCGGGTCGATTCGTAACTCAAAATTAAGGCTGGAATGAAGCGTGCCACACGCGCCCTCCCTGTGATCCACAGGAACGGCGCGTGCGGGATCACGCGCTCTCGAGCGCGCCCCGGATTTGTCCGTCCTTGAAGGCGGAAGCGGCCTCCTCCGCGCGCCAGCAGGCGGCCTGATGGCCGTCGCCGACGGCGCCGAGCGGCGGGCGCTCGCGGCGGCAGCGCTCCTCGGCCAGGAAGCAGCGCGGCGCGAAAGGGCAGCCGGCCGGGCGGTTCGCGAGGTCCGGCGGACTGCCGGGGATCGTCTGGAGCCGTCCGCCGCGGTCCATCGCCCCCTCGGCGCGGCTGCGCAGCAGGCCGACCGTGTAGGGGTGGTGGGGGTCGCGCACGATCTGCCGGGCCGAGCCGGTCTCCACGATATGGCCCGCATACATCACGCTGATCCGGTCGGCGACCTCGACCGCCGCGCCGAGATCGTGCGTGACCAGGATGATCGAGAGGCCCAGGTCGCGCTGCAACTCGCGCAGCAGCAGCAGGATCTGGATCTGCACCGTGGCGTCGAGCGCCGTGGTCGGCTCGTCGGCAAGCAGCACCTGAGGCCGGCAGGCCAGCGCCAGGGCGATCATCGCGCGCTGGCGCATGCCGCCCGACATCTCGTGCGGGAAGTTGTCGAGCCGCCGCTCCGGGCTCGGGATGCGCACCCGCTCGAACAGCGCGAGGGCCCGGGCTCGGGCCTCCGCCTGCGAGACCCCCTCGTGGCGCAGGATCGCCTCGGTGATCTGCCGGCCCACCGTGTAGACCGGGTCGAAGGCGAGCAGCGGCTCCTGGAAGATCATCGAGACCTCGCGGCCGCGGTAGTCGGCCAGCTCGCGCTTGGAGAGGCCCAGCACATCGCGGCCGCCGACCGCGACCGTGCCGGTGATCCGGCTACGCCCCTCGGGAAAGAGGCGCAGGATGGCGCGCAGCGTCACGCTCTTGCCGGAGCCCGATTCGCCGATCAGCGCCATGGCTTGGCCGCGCTCCAGCGTCAGGTCGACCCCATCGACCACCTGGACCTTGCCGAAGGCGACCTTCAGGTCCCTCAGCATCACGGCGGGGGTGTCGGTCATGCTCGTCTCTCCCGCGCTCATGCGGCAGCCTGGACGGAGGGCGCGTCCGGGTGGCCGGAGCCGGGCTGGCGCGCGAGGCAGGCGGCGCGGTGGGCGGGGCCCACCGCATCGAGGGGCGGTTCCTTGCCCGAGCAGACC
>NZ_LSIX01000711.1:0-1942 GCF_001556475.1 Methylobacterium sp. CCH5-D2
CATCCCTCACCCCAACCCTCTCCCGCACGGGAGAGGGGGCGCGGTGCGGTTCAGGCGCGAGCCGAGGCAGGGTGTCTCGCCATATGCGATCACCCTGCCCTGAAGGAGTGGGGACCCGCGCTTCGTCGTGAGACGTTGCGTCAGACCGAACTCTTCGACCAGAATCGATATGAGAGCCGTCCCGTGAGCGAACGCGTCTACCCGGTCGTGATCGCCCCCCTCACCGTCGAGGACGGCGGCGGCTTCGCGGCCACGGTGCCGGACCTGCCCGGATGCAGGTCCGACGGCGCGAGCCCGCAGGAGGCGCTCCGCAACGTGCAGGACGCGATCGAGGCCTGGATCGCGCTGGCCCACGACCTCGGACACGCGGTCCCCCCGCCCTCGCGCCATCCCGAGCGCGCACTCGGTTAACCCCGCCCGGTCTATCGGTTAGGCTCGGCCGGGCCACGGGTGCTGGATGATGCTGCGCGAGATCGTTCTCGATACCGAGACCACCGGCACGGACGCCAAGAACGGCGACCGCCTGATCGAGGTCGGCTGCGTCGAGCTCGTCAACCACGTGCAGACCGGGCGCACCTTCCACCGCTACGTCAACCCGCAGCGGGCGGTGCATCCCGACGCCTTCGCGGTGCACGGGCTGTCCGACGCCTTCCTCGCCGACAAGCCGCTCTTTGCCGACATCGTGGCCGACTTCGTGGCCTTCTGCGGGGACGCCCCGCTGGTGATCCACAACGCGCCCTTCGACGTCGGCTTCCTCAACATGGAGTACGGGCGGCTCGGGGCCGGTGCCCCGCCCGCGATCCGGCTAGAGGACGTGGTCGACACGCTGATCCTCGCCCGAAAGAAGCACCCGGGCGCCGGCAACAGCCTCGACATGCTGTGCAACCGCTACGGCATCGACCGCAGCCGCCGCACCAAGCACGGCGCGCTCCTCGACGCGCAGATCCTGGCCGAGGTCTATATCGAGCTGCTCGGCGGCAAGCAGACCGGCCTCGCCCTCGGAGGGGCGGTGGAGGCGCGGGCGGTGGAGACGGCGGCGGGCGAGGCCCGGCCGGTCGATCGCGGGCCCCGCCCGCTGCGCCAGCGCCTCACCGCGGAGGAGCGCGCCCGGCACGACGCCTTCCGGGCGAGCCTGGGCGCCGGCGCGATCTGGGCCGAGTATATCGGGGCCGACGAGCCGGCCTGACCGCGCCGGTTTGCTGCGTCGCGTCATCGGCTATTGCGCTGCACAACGAACATCCCATATCCATCCCCGTGGATGGTGTGGAGATGGTTCGATGCTCGACCTGCAGCCCGACAGGACGGTCAGCCCATCCGGGCCGCGTCCGCCGGCCCGGCCCGGCGACAGCGAGAAGATCACGATCAATCTCGGCCCGATCGATCTCGGCCACCTCGACCTGCTGGTCGCCGAGGGGGTCTACGCCAACCGCAGCGATTTCATCCGCACGGCGATCCGCAACCAGATCGAGCGCCACGCCGAGGTGACGCGCCAGTCCGTGGCGCGGCGCAGCGTCGAGCTCGGCCTGCGCCGGATCGACCGCGCCGACCTCGAGGCGGCGCTCGCCGAGGGCCGCCGCCTCGACATCCGCGTGCTGGGCCTTGCCAGCATCGCGCCCGACGTCGGCCCCGACCTCGCCCGCGCGGCGATCGCGTCCCTGGAGGTGCTGGGCAGCCTGCAGGCGAGCCCGGCGGTCCGGGCGGCGCTGGCCGACCGGCTGCGCTGAGATCCGCGCCGTCCGATCCCTTCCCCCGAGCCGTGAGGCACCCATGACCGATTCCGACGACCGGAGGCATGCTCCTCTCGATGCCATGTTCGAGGCGACCCGCCTGACGGGCCTCGGCCGCCTGGAGGAATCGACGGCGCTGATCCAGCGCACGCTGTTCGGCCGCGGCGCCCACCCGTCGCGCGCGCCCGCACCGGCCGGCACCCCCGCCCTGCCGC
>NZ_LSIX01000713.1:0-16438 GCF_001556475.1 Methylobacterium sp. CCH5-D2
TCATGGCGGTCCCCCGCGGGAGCGGGGCTGATCCAGATCAAAGGCCTGCGCACCCATGCGAAGAAGCCCGCTCCGGCGGAGGCCGGGCGGGCTCTGGGACGGCTCCCGGCCGCCGCGGACGAGCCTCCGGAACCCGTCGGGTCCGGAGGGGCGCTCCTCAGTTGCAGCCTTCCTTGTGGACGGTCTTGGAGTTGCCCATGCCGTCCTCCTTGTGGACGGTCTTCGAGCCGCAATCGACCGTGCCGGTGGTGATGTCGCGCCGCTCGACGACGCCTTCCCGGCGCTCCACGGAGACGCTCGGAGCGCTGTCGCGGCGGATCACGGTGGTCTCCTCGGCCGTGGCGGGCGCGGCCAGGCCCGCGAGGGCGGCGGCGACGAAGCCGAGGGTCATGACCTTGCGCATGGGGAAGTCCTTTCCTGTACGGATGCTGGAGGACGATGGACGCCCAGGAACAACGAGCCCGGCGATACGGTTCCGTGCCGGTTTCGAGGCGGCCCGGTCGGCACCCAAGACTTTATGAATGCTGTCCGGGCCTGCGCCGGAATCGTCGCCGGCCGCCTCGCGGCCGCGGGCTCACCCGCGCGCCTCGTCGCTTCTCGACGTGCCGTCCGGCGGCGAGCCGGCACCGGGACCGCCCCGCCCATCGACGGCCGACCGCGGAGCACCGCTGGACGGACCCAGCGGCGGCGCCCGCGCAGGATCGGCGGCGACCGGCCGGCCTCTCACCGCCCTGCGGCGGATCGACACATCAAGGTATCAACTTGAAAGAAACTTGCGCGATTTGGATCAAATCTTTGTCACGAGAGCCGTCATCTTGGGAGATTCAGGGCTTGATAACGCCGTCTAGGCTATGACTGCCTCTGAGCTCTAAATAATTTAACACAGGTTGCCATGCTCAGGGTCGTCGGTTGCTTCGTGGGCGCGCATGACCTGTGGCTGGTCGGCTTGGCCGCCCTGGTCTGCGGTCTCTCCGGCGTCGCCTGCGTCGAGCTCCTGCGCCACGCGAGCCGGGCGGCCGGGCGGCTTCGTGCGACCTGGCTGTGCGTCGCGGCCGTGGCGGGCGGGTCCGGCATCTGGGCGACCCACTTCATCGCCATGCTGGCCTTCGAGCCGAGCGTGCCGAACGGCTACGCCCTCGGCCTCACCGCGCTCTCCCTCGCCTACGCGATCGTGCTGACGGGCGCCGGCCTCACGCTCGCGCAGCATCGCGCCGTGCCGCTCGCGCCCGTGCTGGGCGGCGGCGTGCTCGGCGGCGGGATCGCCGCGATGCACTACACCGGCATGGCCGCCTACGAGGTCGCCGGCCATCTCCGGTGGGATCCGGCCCTGGTCGCCGCGTCGCTGGGGCTCGGCGTCCTCTTCGGCGGGGCCGCGCTGCAGGTCGCCCTGTCGGGCCGGACCGGTCGTGCGCGCGGCGCGGGGGCGCTGCTGCTGCTGGTCGCCATCTGCAGCCACCACTTCACCGCGATGGGCGCCGTCACCATCGTGCCCGATCCCGCGATCCCGATCTCGGAGAGCGCCCTGCCCTCCCGCTGGCTCGCCGTCGGCATCGGGCTCGCGAGCCTCGCCATCCTGCTCCTCGCCTGCGCGGCGCTCGCCCTCGACATCCGCGAGCGGCGCCAGGCCGCGCTGGAGCGCGAGCGGCTGAACAGCCTCGCCAACGCCGCCGTCGAGGGGCTGGTGGTGTGCCGGGGCGACCTGATCGTCAGCGCCAACGACAGCTTCGGCCGGCTCGTCGGCCTCGCCGCGACCGCCCTGCCCGGCATGGCTCTGTCCCGCTTCCTGCCGGCGGCCCGCGCCGGCCAGGGCGGCCCGCCGGACCAGCCGGTGGAGGCCGAGCTGCACCCGGAGGCCGACGGCCCGATCCCGGTGGAGCTGATCATGCGGCCCGTCACCTACGGCGACCGGCCGCACTACGCCGTCGCCGTGCGCGACCTGCGCGGCCGCCGCAAGGCCGAGGGGCAGATCCAGTTCCTCGCCCATCACGACGCGCTCACGGGCCTCGCGAACCGGGCGAGCTTCAACCAGCGCCTCGACCACGAGCTGCGGCTCGCCGAGGCGACCGGGCGCAAGCTCGCCGTCCTCTGCCTCGACCTCGACCGGTTCAAGGAGGTCAACGACCTGTTCGGTCACGCCGCGGGCGACACCCTGCTGGTGAGCGTCGCCCAGGCGGTCACCGCGCTCCTCGACGACACGCAGATGATGGCCCGCCTCGGCGGCGACGAGTTCGCCATCCTGGTGCCCTGCGAGCAGGCGGTGGCGGCCGGCCGCCTGGCGGAGCAGATCCTCGAAGCCCTGCGCGGCGGCGGCACGGACGCGGCCGGCCCGGTGATCGCCACCAGCATCGGCATCGCGCTCTATCCGGACGACGCGGAGGAGCGCGCGCTGCTCCTGAACTACGCCGACACGGCCCTCTACAAGGCCAAGTCGGAGGGGCGCGGCACCTACCGCTTCTTCGAGGCGAAGCTCGGCATCCAGGTCCGCGAGCGCCGCCTCCTGGAACACGACCTGCGCCACGCCATCGCCCGCGGCGAGATGCACTTGGTCTACCAGCCGCAGACCGACGTGCGGACGGGCGCCACGACCGGGTTCGAGGTTCTGCTGCGCTGGCAGCATGCCGAGCGCGGCCCGATCTCGCCGGCCCTCTTCATCCCGATCGCGGAGGAGAGCGGCGCCATCCTGCAGATCGGCGAATGGGTGCTGCGCGAGGCCTGCCGCGAGGCCGCGGGCTGGCCCAACCCGCTCGCGCTGGCGGTGAACGTCTCCGCCGTGCAGGTGCTGGCGCCGCACTTCGTGCAGATGGTGCACGAGGTGCTGTTCCAGACCGGCCTCGCGGCCGCGCGGCTGGAGATCGAGATCACGGAGACCGCGCTGATCCGCGATCCCGCGCGCGCCCAGTCCACGCTGCGCCAGCTGAAGGCGCTGGGCCTGCGCATCGCGATGGACGATTTCGGCACCGGCTACTCGTCCCTCTCGAACCTGCGCACCTACCCCTTCGACAAGATCAAGATCGACGGCTCCTTCATCCGCTCTGTGGACGGGAGCGAGCAGACCAAGGCCATCGTGCGCTCCGTGCTGGGCCTCGGCCGCGGCCTCGGATTGCCGGTTCTGGCCGAGGGCGTCGAGACGGCGGCGGAATTGCGCTTCCTCGCCGAGGAGCAGTGCGAGGCCGCCCAGGGCTACCTGATGGGCCGCCCCGCACCGATCGAGGCGTTCGCGCAGCTCACCCATGGCGGCCGGGCGCGGGACGCCGCCGAGCCGCGGGGGCCGGAGGAGTCCCGCGCCGGGCCGCCGGACGCAGCGGGATCCGGACGGGACGCAGCGGCCGCCTAGCGCGTCGTCCTGCACATCGGATCCAGGACGATCCTCCAGGCCGCGGCGGGCCCCGGGCGGCCCGGTTCCGGGCGGTGCGTCAGGCCGGCACCCGCGCGGCGACGTGCTCGGCGATCGCGCCCGCCGTGGTCAGCCAGACGGCCTCACGCCGGGCCGCGATGTGGGCAAGCGCCTCTCGGAGCGGGCGCAGGCGGTGCGGCTGGCCGACGATGTAGGGGTGGAGCGCGATGCCCATCACCAGCGGCGCGGTGCGGGACTGTTCCAGCATCTCGTCGAAGCCGTCCACGATCGCCTCGGCGAACTGGCGGCCGGTGTCCTTGCGGGCGACGATGGCCGGGATGTCGTTGAGTTCCTGCGGGTAGGGCAGCGCGAGGATGCGTCCGCCGCCGCGCGTCGCGAACCAGGTCGGCTGGTCGTCGTGGCACCAGTCGAGCAGGTAGCGGTAGCCGGCCTCGGCCAGCAGGTCGGGTGTGACCCGCGACTGCGAGATCCAGGGGCCGAGCCAGCCGGCGGGCGCCCGGCCCTCCTCCAGCGCCAGGATCGCGGTCGCCTCGGCGATCAGCGCCCGCTCCTCGGCCTCCGAGAGCGTGCCCTGGCGCTCGGCGTTGGTGCGCCCGTGCCCGACGATCTCGTCGCCGCGCGCCCGGAAGGCCTCGATCAGGCCGGGGCAGTCCCGGTAGAGCCGGCTGTTGACGAGGACGCTCGCGGGCACGCCCAGGCCGTCGAGCAGGTCGCGCAGGCGCCACGCGCCGACCCGGTTGCCCCAGTCGCGCCAGGCGTAGTTCAGCACGTCCGGCTGCGGACCGCCGGGCGCCAGCTCCGCCCCGAGGCCGGAGCCGAAGTCGAAGGTCTCGAGGTTCAGCGCCACGTAGACCGCGAGGCGCCTTCCCCCCGGCCAGTCGTAGACCGGGCGGTCCGGCAGGGCGGAGTAGGCGTAGCGGCCGTGGCCGGCCGGATCTGGCGTCGTCATCGGGGTCCCGGTGTGCGTGTCGTGGATGGCGTCGTGGATGGCGTCGTGGATGGTGTCGTGGGCAAAGTCGCGAGGCGTCAGGCGGCTCCCAGATAGGCGGCCTCCAGCCCCGCATCGGCCCGGAGCTCGGCCGCCGTGCCGGAGGCCGCCACCCGCCCCTGCTCCAGCACGTAGCCCCGGTCGGCGACGGTCAGCGCCAGCGCCGCCATCTGGTCGACGATCAGGATGGTGGTGCCCCGGTCGCGCAGCTCCGCCACCACCGCGTAGAGGTCGTTGATGATCGCCGGGGCGAGGCCGAGGGAGGGCTCGTCGAGGAGCAGGATGCGCGGGCGCGCCATCATCCCGCGGGCGATGGCGAGCATCTGCTGCTCGCCGCCCGAGAGCAGGCCGGCCCGGCTCTCCGCCCGCTCGCGCAGGCGCGGGAAACGGTCGAGGAGCGCCTCGACCTCGGCCGGATCGACCCGCCCGTCCCGGCTCCCGGACCGGCTCCAGGCGCCGAGCCGGATGTTCTCCACCACGGTGAGTTCGGGGAAGACCTGCCGGCCCTCCGGCACGAGGGCGAGGCCGAGACGGGCGACCGCGTGGGCGGGGAGCGCCCCGATCGCGGCGTCGGCCAGCACGATCGATCCCTCGACCGGGCGCAGCAGGCCGGCGAGCGCGCGCATCGCCGTGGACTTGCCGGCGCCGTTGGAGCCCAGCAGCGCCACCGCCTCGCCCGGCCGAACGGCGAGCGCGATGCCGTCGAGGACGGGGGCGGCGCCGTAGCCCGCCCGCAGGCCGTGGGCGGCGAGCACCGGGTCGGCCGGCCCGGTCCAGGGCTCGGCCCGCGGCCGGGCCGGGGTGTCGGCGGCGCCCAGATAGGCCCTGAGCACGGCCGGGTTCCGGCGGATCTCGGCGGGCGGTCCCCAGGCGATCGGGCGGCCCGCATCCATCACCAGGATGCGGTCGGAGACGCCCATCACCAGCGGCATGTCGTGCTCGACCAGGATCACCGCGATGCCGCAGGCCGCGATCCGGCGCAGCAAGGTCCCGAGCCGATCGGTGTCGGCCCGGGCGAGGCCCGCGGCCGGCTCGTCGAGGAGCAGCACGCGGGGGGCGCCCGCGAGCGCGCGGGCGATCTCCACGAGGCGGCGATCGACATGGGCGAGCTCGGCGGCCGGCCGGTCGAGGGCGCCCGCATAGCCCACGAAGGCGAGGAGCGCGGCGGCCTCGGCCCGGTCCTCCGGCCCTGCCCGGCGCAGCAGCCGGCCGGGGGCGCGGGCGAGCGTCACGTTCTCGATCACCGAGAGCGAGCCGAACAGCCGCGTGGTCTGGTAGGTGCGGGCGATGCCCGCGCGGGCGACCGCGTGGGCGGGGGCGCCGGCGAGGTCGCGGGATCCGAGCCGGATCGTGCCGGCGCTCGGGCGATAGAACCCCGAGACCATGTTGAGCACAGTGGTCTTGCCGGCCCCGTTCGGGCCGATCACGCTGGTGACGGCCCCGGGCGGCGCTGCGAAGGCGACGCCGTCGGCCGCCCGGATGCCCCCGAAGGCGATGCCGAGGCCCTCGACCGCGAGCGCCTCGCGCTCGGCCCGGCGCAGGAAGGCCGGCGCCCCGGCCCCGGAGGCGGGCGCGGGGGCCGCGCCACCGCGCGGGAGCAGCCGCGCGAGGCTGCCGACGAGGCCCGCGGGCACCAGCCAGAGCACGACCAGCGTGGTGAGGCCGAAGAAGAGCAGCCGGTACTCGGCGAGCCCGGCCAGAGCCTCCGGCAGCAGCACCGTCACCAGGGCGCCGAAGAGCGGGCCCAGCACCGTGCCGGCCCCGCCGACCACGACGGAGAGCACGAACAGGATCGACTGCGAGAAGGGAAAGGAACTCGGCGCGATGAACAGCATCAGGGGCGGCAGCACCGCGCCCGCGAGCCCGGTGAGCGCCGCCGAGATCGCGAAGGCCGCGGTCTTCACCCGCACCGGGTCGAAGCCGAGGGAGGCTGCGGCGACGTCCGCGTCGCGCACCGCCCGCATCGCCCGGCCGAGGCGGGCGTCGCGCAGGCGATGGAAGCCGTAGAGGCTGAGGCCCGCCGCCAGCACCGCGAGGAGCGCCAGTTCGCGCTCGCCGAAGGTCTGCCCGAACAAGCTCGGGGGCGCGGCGGCGACGAGGCCGTTCTGGCCGCCGGTGAGGTCGCCGCCCTCGATCAGCGCGTGCTCGACGAGGAAGCCGAAGGCGATCGTCACCATGGCGAGGTAGGGGCCGCGCACCCGCATGGCCGGCACGGCGAGAGCCGCGCCCACGAGGCCCGAGAGAGCGGCGGCGGCCGGCAGCGCCGCCCAGAAGCTCACGCCCTTGAGCGTCAGGATCGCGCTCGTGTAGGCGCCGACCGCGTAGAAGCCCGCATGGCCGAACGAGATCAGTCCGGCGAGCCCGAGCAGGACGTTGAGCCCGGTGCCGGCGACCACCGTCAGCGCCACGAGCGCGATGACGAAGTGGCTGTAGCCGCTCGTCGCCCCGACGAGGCCGAGGCCGGCGAGCGTCAGGGTCAGGATGGCCAGCGGCATCGCGGCCGGCGCGCGGGGGGAGAACGCTGGGCGCATCGGGTCAGACCTTGTTGACGGCGGCACGGCCGAGGAGGCCGTTCGGGCGCAGGGCCAGCGCCAGGATGATCACCGAGAACACGACGATCTGGGTGGCGCCGGAGCCGAGGGTGGCGGTGACGCCGGCCTCGACGAGGCCGTAGAGGAGGCCCGCCAGCACCACGCCGGTGGCCGAGCCGATCCCGCCGAGGATCGCCACCGCGAAGGCCTTGATCCCGAAGAGTGCCCCCATCTCGGCCGAGACCGAGAAGAGCGGCGCGATGAGGAGCCCCGCCGTCCCTGCGAGCACCGCCGAGAGCGCGAAGGCGCAGGCGATCGTGCGACCGACATCGATGCCCATGAGGCGCGCGGCCTCGGTGTTCTGGGCCACCGCCAGCAGCACGCGGCCGAGCTCGGTCCCGCGGAACACCGCCCGGATGGCGAGCGCCGCCGCGATCCCGACCGCGGGAATCGCGAGCTGCAGGGGGTAGATCCCGGCGCCGAGCACCTGGACCGGCGCCGCCACCAGGGCGGAGGGGAGGCTGCGCGGCTCCTTGCCGAAGGTGAACAAGAGGGCGTTGTCGAGGATGATGCCGCCGGCCACGGTCGCCAGCAGCCACGCGTCGGAGCCCCGCGCCACGAAGGGGCGCACCAGCAGGCGCTCGACGGCGAGCCCCAGCAGCGCGCAGCCGGCGAGCGCGGCCGCCGCCGCCAGCGGCATCGGCCAGCCGAGCCGCACCCCGAAGGCGTAGCCCAGCACCGCCCCCAGCGTGACGGCGCTCCCCTGCGCGAAGTTCACGGTGCCGGAGACCGCGAAGGTGATGTGGAAGCCCAGCGCCACCAGCCCGTACATGCTGCCGAGGCCGAGCCCGCTGACGAGGATGCCGGTCAGCATGACGCCCGCTCCCCGTCTCGTCCGCCGCGCCGTCCGCCGGGCCCCGTCATTGCGCCACCGCGACGATCTCGCCGTTGCGGAAGCGGGAGAAGACGTAGTCGGCGGGTCCCAGCGCGTCGTGCCGGCCGGGCGCGAAGGGCGTCTCGTAGGTCTTGATCAGCCCCGGATAGGGCGCGACCTTGTAGAAGCCGTCGCGGAGCTTGGGGCCCTCCGTCGAGCCCGCCGCCCGGATGGCCAGGGCGATCAGGTGCGTGGCGTCGTAGGCGTTGGCGATGCCCACCGCCGGCGTGACGTCGGCCATCGACTTGATCGCCGGGTACTTGGTCTTCAGCGCCTCCAGCACGGCCTTCGCCTTCGGGTTCTCGTTGCCCGCGAAGGTGAAGGTCTGGACGAAGTGCACCCGCGCCGCGCCGGGGCCGGCAAGCTCGTCGAAGCGCCCGCCCGCCGGGCCCCAGTGGGAGACGACCGGCACGTCCCAGCCCATCCGGTCGAGGGACTTCACCACCTGGGCCGAGGGGCCGACATTGCCGACGAGGAAGAGCGCGTCGGCGCCCGCCTCGCGCAGCCGCGTGAGCTGGGGCACCATGTCGAGGTCGTTGGCCTCGTACTTCTCGATCCCGGCTGAGGGCAGGCCCGCGGCCTTCAGCGCCGCGACGATCCCCTGCTGGTTCGACTCGCCCCAGGCGTTGTTGACGAGGATCGCGCCGGGCTTCTTCGCCCCGTAGGTCTTCTGCGCGTAGGCGACGAGCGCCTCGTCCACCAGCGCGTCGACCGCCGAGACCCGGAAGACGTAGTTGTCGGCCGCCCCGTTGCGGGTGATGCCGGTGCCGGCCGCCCAGGGACCGACGAACGGCACCTTCATCTGGTTGGCGATCGGCACGATGGCCATCGAGACCGGGGTGTCGAGGCCGCCGATCAGCGCGACCACGCCCGCGCGCTGGATCAGCTCGCGGGCGGCGAGAACGCCCTTGGAGGGGTTGGCCTCGTCGTCGCGGGCGACGAGTTCGAGCGGGCGCCCGAGCACCCCGCCCTGCTTGTTGATCTCGTCGATGGCGAGCCCGATCCCGCGGGAGATCGCCTCGCCGGACTTGGCCGACTGGCCGCTCAGCGCCGTGACGAGACCGATCCGCACCGGCTCGGCGGCCCGGACGGGGCCGAGGTCGAAGCCGAGGCACGCGACTCCCGCCAGCAGGGTGCCGAGGGCGAGGCGACGGGTGAGGCGGGCGGCGTGGGGGCGCTGGGGCATGGCGGTCCGGGCTCGTATGTGGTCGACCGGGTTCCGCAACGCCCGTGCCAGGGTGCTCGCCCCCACCTCGCGGCCATCGCTGCGCGCGAACCGCCCGATCGGCGCGCAGCGTGTGCACAGGTCCGCGCCAAAGTGCATACACTTTCTGCATGCATGCCGCGCGCGCCTCGGCCATGCTGGGCGCCGACCGAAAGACGGAGCCGGAGCGATGAGCGTGGATAGGGAAGCGGCGGAGCGGGCGGAACGCGACGCGGCGGTGGTGACCGCCTATCTCGAAGCCTCGATGGTGCCGGACCCCGAGACGGCGGCGCGCCACATGGCGCCCGGCATCGCGATCGTCTTCACGGGAGGGCGCGTTTTCCGGCACCCGCGCGAGGTCACCGCCTTCAACGCGGGACGCTACGCCTGGGTGAAGAAGCGCATGGAGCGCCTCGACGTGGTGTTGGGCGACGGCATCACGACGGTCTACAGCCTCGGCACGCTCTACGGCGCGTGGCCGGACGGGGAGGCCTTCGAGGGCAACCGCTACGTCGATCGCTTCACCGTGCGGGACGGGCTGATCGTCTCCATGGAGGTCTGGAACGACTCGGCCGAGCGCCTGCTCGACCGGCAAGCGCGCTGACCGCTCAGCCCTCGACGTAGGGCGCGAGCAGCCGGATCAGGTCGCGCTCGCGCCGGGGTTCCGAGACGATGCGCGCCCGCTCGGCCACGGCGTCGAGATGGTGGTCCATCAGCGCGGTTGCCCGCTCGGCGTCGCCCGCGACCAGCGCCGCCACGATCTCCCGGTGCTCGCTCACGGCGCAGTCGGAGGAGTGCGGCCGGCTGTAGAGCGAGAGGATCAGGGCGCAGCGGTAGCCGAGCTCGGCCACGTAGCGGGCGAGCACCGGGCTCCCGGTCATCTCGGCGAGCAGCAGGTGGAACTCGGTGGCGAGCCGGATCGAGCCGGCCTCCGGGCCGCCGCTCGCCCGCGCCTCGCCCGCGATATGGGCCTCGAGCGCCGCCCGCTGCGCCGCGTCGAGCCGGCCCGCGAGCCGCCGGACGACGAGCCGCTCCAGGCTGATGCGCACGTCGAAGGTGTCGCGCGCCTCCTCCCAGCTCGGGCTCGCCACGACCGCGATGCGGTTGCGGCGCAGCTCCACCAGTCCTTCGCCCGCGAGCTGGCCGAGCGCCTGGCGCGCGATGGTGCGGCTGACGCCGAAGCGCTCGCCGAGCGCGTCCTCCGGCAGACGGTCGCCGGGCGCCAGCGCCCGCTCGACGATGGCCCGGCGCAGGGAGCGGCAGATCGCGCCGACGCGATCGCTTCCGCCATTCGCCCCCGCCTGCCTCATCGCGCTCGGGACTTCCGCGGCAAGGGATGCTCCAAGAGACGTTTCAAGGGACGTTTCAAGGGACGCTCCGCGCTGGGTCCGGTCGGAGGCGGATGCGGATGCAGGGACGGTGCCGGAGGCGGGTCCTGCGATCCGCGCCCGGGGGCCCGACGACGACGCTCGCGCCGGAGCGCCGACGAAGGGCGTGCACGGCCGTCCGGGATGTCCGCCGCGCGGCGGCGACGGCATCCTGGAGACCGACCCGGTCGCCCGCTCAGATCTTCCGCACGGCGCCCTTGGCGGCGCTGGTGGTCAGCGCCGCGTAGGCCCGGAGCGCCGCGCTCACCTTCCGCTTGCGCGGCTGGGCCGGCTGCCAGCCCCGCCGCTCTTGCGCCTGCCGCCGCCGCTCCAGCTCGGCCGGATCGACCGCGAGGTGGATGCGCCGGTTCGGGATGTCGATCTCGATCGGATCGCCCTGCTCGACGAGGCCGATCAGGCCGCCCTCGGCGGCTTCCGGCGAGACGTGGCCGATCGACAGGCCCGAGGAGCCGCCCGAGAAGCGCCCGTCGGTGACGAGTGCGCAGGCTTTGCCGAGACCCTTCGATTTCAGGTAGCTCGTGGGATAGAGCATCTCCTGCATGCCGGGGCCGCCGCGCGGGCCCTCGTAGCGGATCAGCACCACCTCGCCGGCCTTGACCCGGCCGTTGAGGATGCCGTCGACCGCCGCGTCCTGGCTCTCGAAGACGTGGGCGGTGCCGGTGAAGGAGAGGATCGAGGCGTCGACGCCCGCCGTCTTCACGATGCAGCCGTCCTCCGCGAGGTTGCCGAACAGCACCGCCAGCCCGCCGTCGCGCGAGTAGGCGTGCTCCGCGTCGCGGATCACGCCGCCCGCCCGGTCGAGGTCGAGCTCGTCCCAGCGCGCCGCCTGACTGAAGGCGACCTGGGTCGGCACGCCGCCGGGCGCCGCCCGGTAGAACTCGTGCACCGCGGGGCTCGCGCTCTGCCGCACGTCCCAGCGCGCCAGGGCCTCGGCCAGGGTGCCCGCCGCGACGTTCCCGGCGCGGGCGTCGAGGAGGCCGGCCCGGTCGAGCTCGCCCAGGATGGCCATGATGCCGCCGGCCCGGTGCACGTCCTCCATGTGGACGTTGGCCACCGCCGGGGCGACCTTGCACAGCACCGGCACGCGCCGCGAGAGCCGGTCGATGTCGGCCATGGTGAAGGGCACCTCGCCCTCGTGGGCGGCGGCCAAGAGGTGCAGCACCGTGTTGGTCGAGCCGCCCATGGCGATGTCGAGCGTCATCGCGTTCTCGAAGGCCGCGAAGCTCGCGATCGCGCGGGGCAGCACGCTGGCGTCGTCCTGCTCGTAGTGGCGGCGGGCCAGATCCACCACGAGGTGGCCGGCCTCGACGAAGAGGCGGCGGCGGTCGGCATGCGTGGCCAGCACCGAGCCGTTGCCGGGCAGCGCCAGCCCCAGCGCCTCGGTGAGGCAGTTCATGGAATTGGCCGTGAACATTCCCGAGCACGAGCCGCAGGTCGGGCAGGCCGAGCGCTCGATCGTCGCCACGTCGTCGTCGGAGACCCGGTCGTCGGCCGCCGCCACCATGGCGTCCACGAGGTCGAACTTGCGGGTGATGCCGTTCATCACGACCTTGCCGGCCTCCATCGGCCCGCCCGAGACGAACACGCACGGGATGTTGAGGCGGAGCGCCGCCATCAGCATGCCGGGGGTGATCTTGTCGCAGTTCGAGATGCACACCATCGCGTCGGCGCAGTGCGCGTTGACCATGTACTCGACCGAGTCGGCGATCAGCTCGCGGGAGGGGAGCGAGTAGAGCATGCCGTCGTGGCCCATCGCGATACCGTCATCGACCGCGATGGTGTTGAACTCCTTGGCCACGCCCCCCGCCTGCTCGATCTCGCGCGCGACGAGCTGGCCCAGATCCTTCAGGTGGACGTGGCCCGGCACGAACTGCGTGAAGGAGTTGACCACCGCGATGATCGGCTTGCCGAAATCCGAATCCTTCATGCCGGTGGCGCGCCAGAGGCCGCGGGCGCCGGCCATGTTGCGGCCGTGGGTGGTGGTGCGGGAGCGGTAGGCGGGCATCGGCGTCTCGGGGAGGGATTTTTGTTGGAGGAATTCCAGGCCTTCTCCGGCTTCGGGCGGCCGGGTTCAAGCGTCTTCCGGGCGGTGCGGGCATGCAGCGTGACCGGGGGCCGTTCCGGCGGCTCGGGTCCGCGCGTTCTCCCTCCCCCCTCTGCGAGGGAGGGTGGGCCGGCCGTCAGGCCGGGTCGGGAGAGGGGAGCCCGGCTTCCGGAGAGGACGCGACCGGCATGAAGGGCCGAGCCCTGTTCTGCACCGTCGCTCCCCTCTCCCGTCGCCCTTCGGGCGCCACCCTCCCCCGCAGAGGGGGGAGGGAGAGCGCGGGCGCCACCGTCGGCCCGTGTCGGGCGACGGGCGCATCTCACTCGGCAGCGCTCAGCGGTCCGGTCGCAGCGGCGAACTGGGCCGCGTGCAGGCGGCGGTAGTAGCCGCCGCGCGCCAGCAGGGCCTCGTGGCGGCCCTCCTCGACGATGCCGCCCTCGGTCACCACCACGATCCGGTCGGCGTGCCGGACGGTGGCGAGGCGGTGGGCGATCACGAGCGTCGTGCGCCCGGCCGACAATTCGGCGAGCGCCGCCTGGATCTCCCGCTCGGTCTCGGTATCGAGCGCCGAGGTCGCCTCGTCGAGGATCAGGATCGGCGGGTTCTTCAGGAAGACCCGAGCGATCGCCATGCGCTGCTTCTGCCCGCCCGAGAGCCTCACGCCCCGCTCGCCCACCACCGTGTCCAGCCCCTCGGGAAGCCCCGCGATCAGGTCGCCGAGGCGCGCGCGGCGGGCCGCATCGAGGATCTCGGCCTCGGAGGCGTCGAGGCGGCCATACGCGATGTTCTCCCGGATCGTGCCGGCGAACAGGAACACGTCCTGCTGCACGATGCCGATCTGACCGCGCAGCGAGGCCAGCGTCAGGTCCCGGATGTCGTGCCCGTCGATCGTGATGCGGCCGGCCTCGACCTCGTAGAAGCGCGGGATCAGCGAGCAGAGCGTGGTCTTGCCCGCCCCCGAGGGACCGACGAGCGCCACCGTCTCGCCGGGCGCGACCGCGAGGTTCAGCCCGCGCAGCACCAGCCGATCCGGGCTGTAGCCGAAGGCGACGTCCTCGAAGCGGATCGCGCCGGCGAGCGGCCCGGCGGCCACCGCGCCCGGCCGGTCGGCGATGTCGGGCTCCGTGCCGATGAGGCCCATGTAGCGCCGGAAGCCCGCGATGCCCTTCGGGTAGGTCTCGACCACCGCGCCGATCTTCTCCAGCGGCCGGTAGAACACGCCGACGAGCAGCAGGAACCCGATGAACCCGCCCGCCGTGAGGTCGCCCCGGACCACGAAGGCGGCGCCGCCGAGGAGCACCACGATCTGGACGAGGCGCATGCCGAGGTAGTTGATCGACAGGCTCGCCGCCATGATGCGGTAGGCCTCGAGCTTGGTGGCGCGGTAGCGAGCGTTGTCGGCCGCGAAGAGGGCGCGCTCGTGCGCCTCGTTGGCAAACGCCCGCACCACGCGCACGCCGCCGACATTCTCCTCGATGCGGGCGTTGAAGGCGCCGACGCGCCCGTACTGGGCCTGCCAGTTCCGGGTCATGCGCCCGCCGTACCGCAAGGTCACGAAGGCGATCACCGGGAGGATCGCGGCCGTCAGCAGGGCGAGCGGCGGGTGGACCCAGGTCATCAGCCCGAAGGCGCCGACCAGCGTCATCACGGCGATGAACAGGTCCTCCGGCCCGTGATGGGCGACCTCGCCGATCTCCTCCAGGTCCTTCGTCACGCGGGCCACGAGGTGGCCGGTCTTCTGGCCGTCGTAGAAGCGGAAGGAGAGCTTCTGCAGGTGGTCGAAGGCGCGGGCCCGCATCGTGGTCTCGATGTTGATGCCGAGCACGTGGCCCCAGTAGGTCACCACCACCATCAGGCCGGCGTTGGCGACGTAGAGGGCCGCGAGCCCCGCGGCGGCCAGCACGATCAGGCCCCAGTCCTGCTGCGGCAGCAGCCGGTCGACGAACAGCTTCACGGCGATCGGAAAGCCGAGTTCGAGCAGGCCCGAGAGCACGGCGCAGCCGAAATCGACCAGGAACAGGGTCCGGTGGGGCCGGTAATAGGCGAGAAAGGCCTTCAGCATCGGGGTCTCGCGAGGGGCGCGGGCCCCCCTGATAGGGGCAGACGGCCCGGCTGCCCAGCGCACCTGCCGCCGCGCCCGCTCAGCCCTGCGCCTTCAGACCGTAGCTCTTGAACTTCTCGACGTTGCGGGCGATCTCGTCGTCGGGCAGCACCACCGGCGTGCCGACCTGCAGCGCCACCGCGTATTGCCGGCACAGCGTCTCCAGCTCCACCGCGAGCCAGAGCGCCTTCTCGAGATCCGGCCCGGTGGCGATCATGCCGTGGTTGGCGAGCAGGCAGCAGGTCCGGTCCTCCAGCGCCGCCAGCGCGTGGGCGGAGAGTTCCTCCGTGCCGAAGGTGGCGTAGGGCGCGCAGCGCACCGTGGGGCCGCCCGCCGCCGCGATCATGTAGTGCACCGCCGGGATCTCCCGCCGACACATGGCGAAGGCGGTGCAGTGGATCGGATGGGCGTGCACCACCGCGTTGACCTCCGGCCGGGCCGCCAGGATGTCCCGGTGGAAGCGCCATTCCGAGGAGGGCTTGAGCGGGTGCTCGTGCGTGCCGTCGAGGCGCATGAACACGATGTCGTCCGGGCTCATGCGGGCGTAGGGCAGGCCGGACGGCGTGATCAGCAGCCCGTCTTCCCAGCGCTGGGAGAGGTTGCCCGATGTGCCCTGGGTGAGCCCGAGCGCGTCGAGGCTGCGGGCGGCCTCCACGATCGATTGCCGGACCCGGAAGGCGTCGTGGCGCGCCATGCGCGTTCCCCGCGAGACGAGAAGACGTGACGAGAAGACCCGGCACTGCCACGGGCGCCGGGACCCGTCTAGGGCCGTTCCCGATCGCGCTGCGATCGGGAACGGCCCTAACCTCTTGTCTTGACGCGCTCTCTCGCGCCGAACCGGCGTCCACTTCGGCGCAAGAGCGCTCTAGCCCGGGACCCGCGTCGTGCGCTGGCCCGCGCGAGCCGCTGGACGAAGGCTTCGACATTTGGCATTCCAAATGCCAATATGCGCTGTCCACGAATGCCGCCGTTGTGGGCACCCGGTCGGGGCGGCTTTGAGTTGTCCGCGCTTTCGGCTAGGTCTCGGTGCAGGAAGCGGCGCGGCAGCCGGCGAAGTCTGGATTCAGGATGTCCAACAGCGACCAGTTCAGCATCAAGCCGATCGTCGCGAGTTCGAGCCTGCGCACGTTGGCCTACGAGGCGCTGAAATCCGCCATCACCAACATGGACCTCTACGGCCGCCCCGACGAGGTGCGGCTGGACGAGCGCAAGCTCTCGCAGGATCTCGGCGTCAGCCGCACGCCCGTGCGCGAGGCGCTCACCGTGCTGGAGCAGGAGGGCTTCGTGCGCTCCGAGGCGCGCCGCGGGATCTTCGTGATCAAGAAGACCCGGGCCGAGATCGTCGGCATGATCCACGCCTGGGCCGCGCTGGAGAGCATGGCGGCCCGCCTCGCCTGCGAGCGGGCGACCGATGCGCAGCTGCAATCCCTGCGCACCGAGTTCCCGGAATTCTACGAGGGCCGCCCCGCCGAGCATCTCGACGAGTACTCGGACGCCAACATCCGCTTCCACCAGAAGATCATCTCGCTCGGCCAGTGCGAGGCCATCGCGAGCCTGTCCAGCAACCTGCTGATGCATGTCCGCGGCATCCGCAACACGGCGTTGCGCCAGGGCGAGCGGGCCGAGAACTCGATCCGCGAGCACGTGGCGATCATCAAGGCCCTGGAGGCCCGCCAAGCCGAGCTCGCCGAGCGGCTGGTGCGCGAGCACGGCCTGGGCCTCGCCCGCCACGTGGACACCTACGGCCACTATCTCGACTGATCCGGCGGCAGGGCCTGCAGGCCGCCGGGACCGGTGTCATGCGGTTTCCGAGGGAGGTGCGGGTCCCCTCTCCCTATGGGCAGGGCGATCGCATATGGCGGGGGTCGTCTCCTCGATCGCCACTGGAACCGC
>NZ_LSIX01000714.1:0-255 GCF_001556475.1 Methylobacterium sp. CCH5-D2
CCCGCCGCTGAGGCCCCGGTACGCCTCCATTAAGCCGCCGTTAGCCGTGCGCCCGGCAGAGTCGCGCTGCGTACGGCGTCGGGGCGTTCCATGGGGGCGGGACAGGTGAGGGGAGACCGGGCGGGCGGCCTGCGGGCGTTGCGCGCGGCCCTGCTCCTGGGAGCCCTGGCGGCCCTGCCCGTTCCCGCGGCCGCCGCGCGGCTCGTCGCCCTGACGGGCAGCGAGGCCCGGGCCGGCGAGGGCGCCGCGCCCGCG
>NZ_LSIX01000715.1:0-36089 GCF_001556475.1 Methylobacterium sp. CCH5-D2
GTGGTAGGGAGCAGCTCATACGATCATGTCCGACAGCTGTTCCGTCAGCGGCCGTTCATCGCCGACAGGAAGGTCTGAGGATCAAGCCGCGCGAGATCCAGCGGGTGCCCGGCCTGACCCGCCAGGAGCGCCATGAAGGCGAGTTGTGCACGTCCATTGCCGTCGCGGAAGGCGTGGACCGCGTTCAACTCGGCCAGAAGATGGGCCGCGCCAGCGATAAACCCTATCCGATCAAATCCGCGCAGGTTGCCGGCCTGCCGGAGACCACTGAAGATCCGCTTCAATTCGGCGTCGATATGCTCAGGGTAGCAGAAGACGCTGCCGCCCTTTCCGATGCGCACGGTGCGCGAACGGCCTGCCCAGGCATAGACGTCTTGGAAGATGTGCCGGTGGACGGCGCGAAAGTGGCGCTCGCCCCAGCGCCCGGCTGGCATCGGCTCAAGGAAGCGGTTGGCGGTCGCAACAGCCTCGAACCGGTCCAGCGCCACCTGATCGTTCAGGCCGGGACGGTTCCTGAGGACCGTCGAACCCGGATAGCAGTACGGATCGACGGCGACCGCATACATCCCGTCAGGTCGATCCGCGGCCGTACTTGTCCGCAATGGAAGACGCGCGCTGCTCCGGCGTGAGACCGCGGCGCTCCAGGGAGGCAAGGTCTCGCCGCATCTCGTCCGTGAGGTGAATGCCCTCGACGGCGCTGATCTTCTCGAACACGGCGAGGCCCAGCACGAGGCCGCTCTTCCGTTTGCCCGTTCCGGTCCGGACGGGCTTGGCATCGCGATCGTCACGCATGGTTCAATCCTATCGCGGGCTCGGCCGCATGTCAGCGCAAACCCTCGCGCCGCAACGCACTTCGCCCCCGCAGCGCCGCAAGCGCGCCCGCCGCCGCGCCGCCGTAGCGCTCCCAGCCGGCGCGGCGCAGGACGAGGAGGGAGAGCGCAGCCTTCAGGCCGTTCACGAGCAGCGTGCTCCGGCTCGGATCCGGCAGGCCGTACTTGCGGGCGACGTAGGCCCGCGACCACGCGATGTGCCAGCGGGCCCGAAAAACCCGGCCGGGCTCGGGCGCCGAGGAGCGCCCGCGGCCGTGCAGCGCCTCCGCCCCGTGGACGTGGACGAGCGCGCGGCCCGCATCGGCCATCCGGCGGCAGAGGTCGTCGTCCTCGTAGAACAGGAAGATCGCCTCGTCGAAGCCGCCGAGGTCGAGGAACAGGGCGCGCTCCACCATCAGGCAGGCACCCGACAGGAAGGGCGCGCAGGCATCGCCCTCCGGCGGGTCGCGGCGGCCCTGCGGGTTCTGCAGGTAGGGCGCCAGGAAGGACTGCGCCTGGAAGAAGAAGCGCCCGTCCGGCTCCACGATGCGCGGCGCGTAGAGCCCGGCATCCGGGTAGGCTTGCGCGCCCGCGCGAAGCGCCGCCACGGCGCCCGGCCGGAGGATCAGGTCGGGGTTGACGAAGAGGACACGGGCCGCGTCCGCCGCGCGGACGCCGATGTTGTTGGCCCGGCCGTAGCCCTCGTTGCGGGGGTTGCGGATGACGCGGGCGCCGAGCCGCTCGGCGAGATCGGCCGAGCCGTCGCGGCTGGCATTGTCCACCACGAGTGCCGGCACGCCCTCGGCGCGGAGCGCCGCGAGGCAGTCGGGCAGGGCGTGGGCGCTGTCGTGGGCGACGACGATGGCGACGAGGTCTTGCACAGGAACCACCGCGTCTCCCTCCCCCGCAGAGGGGGGAGGGTTGGCGTTGCGCCTACTTCTTCTCCGGCAGGTTCAGCCGGATGTGCAGCTCGCGCAGCTGCTTCGGCGTCGCCTCGGAGGGGGCGCTCATCATCAGGTCCTCGGCGCGCTGGTTCATCGGGAACAGCACCACCTCGCGGATGTTCGGCTCGTTGCAGAGCAGCATCACGATGCGGTCCACACCCGGCGCGATGCCGCCGTGCGGCGGGGCGCCGAGGCGCAGCGCGTTCAGCATGCCGCCGAACTTCGCCTCCAGCACATCCCGACCGTAGCCCGCGAGCCCGAAGGCCTTCTCCATGATCTCCGGCTTGTGGTTCCGGATCGCGCCGGACGACAGCTCGATGCCGTTGCAGACGATGTCGTACTGGAAGGCCTTGATGCCGAGGATCGTCTCCGCATCCGCCTCGCCGAGCTTCAGGAAGGCCTCGTGGTCGAAGTTCGGCATCGAGAACGGGTTGTGCGAGAAGTCGATCTTCTTCTCGTCCTCGTTCCACTCGAACATCGGGAAGTCGGTGATCCAGCAGAAGGCGTACTGGTCCTTGTCGCAGAGGCCGAGATCGTCGCCGATGCGGATGCGGGCCTTGCCGGCGAGCCCGGCCGCCTTCGCCTCGGGGCCGGCCGCGAAGAACACCGCGTCGCCGGCCTTGGCGCCGGCCTTCTCGGCGATGCGGGCCTGGATCTCGGCCGGGATGAACTTGGCGATGGGCCCGCGGCCGGTGAGCGTGCCGCCCTCGTCCTCGAACACGATGTAGCCGAGGCCGGGCGCGCCCTCGGAACGGGCCCAGTCGTTCAGCTTGTCGAAGAAGGAGCGGGGCTGGGTGGCCGCGCCGGTCGCCGGGATGGCGCGCACCACGCCGCCCGACGCGATCACGCCCTTGAACGCCTTGAACGCGACCGCCTCCTCGGCGAACTCGTCGGTGACGTCGGCGATGATCAGGGGGTTGCGCAGGTCCGGCTTGTCGACGCCGTACTTCAGCATGGCGTCCGCGTAGGTGATGCGCGGGAACACGTCGGTGACGCGACGCCCTTCCGCGAACTCCTCGAACACGCCGCGCAGGACCGGCTCGACGGACTGGAACACGTCCTCCTGCGTGACGAAGCTCATCTCGATGTCGAGCTGGTAGAACTCGCCCGGGGAGCGGTCGGCGCGCGCGTCCTCGTCGCGGAAGCAGGGCGCGATCTGGAAGTAGCGGTCGAAGCCCGCGATCATCGTGAGCTGCTTGAACTGCTGCGGGGCCTGCGGCAGCGCGTAGAACTTTCCGGGGTGCAGGCGCGACGGCACGAGGAAGTCGCGCGCGCCCTCCGGGCTCGACGCCGTGAGGATCGGCGTCTGAAATTCAAAAAAACCACCGTCGCGCATGCGGCGGCGGAGCGCGTCGATGATCGCGCCGCGCTTCATGATGTTGGCGTGCAGCTTCTCGCGGCGCAGATCGAGGAAGCGGTAGCGCAGCCGCGTCTCCTCCGGGTACTCGACGTCGCCGAAGACCGGCATCGGCAGCTCGGCGGCCGCGCCCAACACCTCGAGGTCGTCGATGTAGACCTCGACCGCGCCGGTCGGCAGCTCGGCGTTCTCAGTGCCTGCGGGGCGTGTGCGGACACGGCCGTCGATGCGGATGACCCACTCGGAGCGAACCGCTTCCGCCGCCTTGAAGGCCTTGGAATCGGAATCCACCACGCACTGCGTCAGGCCGTAATGGTCGCGCAGGTCGATGAACAGCACGCCGCCATGATCGCGCACGCGGTGGCACCAGCCGGAGAGGCGGACGGTGCCGCCGACGTCGGACGGGCGGAGCGCCCCGCAGGTGTGGGTACGGTAACGGTGCATGGCAGGCTCTCGGGAACGAGGCCGGCACCATTCACGGGAGGCTCACCAAGTCAAGCGCGCGCGGCGTTTCCGGGGCCCGAAGACTACCGGAATCGGCGGGCGATCCCCATATGATCTCCATGAACGCGCACGTGTTTTCCGATTTTTCGGCGGCCCGGCCCGAGGCCGCCGCGCCGGCCTCCCCGGCCTGGCATCTCCTGCCGCTCGATGGCCGGTTCGAGCTGGTCTACGAGGACGGGCAGGGGGTGTGGAGCCGCCGCACGGTCGCGGCGCGCGAGCTGAAGCTCGGGCCCGGCCGCACGCTGCTCGGCGGCATCGATCCAGGCCGCGGCGGCTACCGCGGGTTCCGGGTCGATCGCATCCGCCGCCTCACCGACACCGCGACGGGCGAGCGGCTGGAGGGCGGCATCCTCGACTGGCTGATGGCCCGCGCCGAGGCGCAGCGGCGGGAGCAGGCCAGGCACCACCGTCGGCGGACGCGCGAGCAGACCCGTGCCCGCCGCGAGGCCGCGCTGGAACGCCTCGCCTGAGCCTCCGTACTCCGCCGGCTGGGGAGGGCCGGTTAGCGCCGCTCCCCAAGCCCGAAAACCTCCGGTATAGCCGTGGGATGGACCTGATCAGCACCACGGCGGCCCTCGAAGACGCCTGCACCCGGCTCGCCGCACAGCCCTTCGTGACCGTCGACACGGAGTTCATGCGCGAGACGACCTACTACCCCAAGCTCTGCCTGATCCAGATGGCGGGGCCGGACGGGACGGGCGTGCTGGTCGATCCGCTCGCCAAGGGCATCGACCTGCAACCCTTCATCGACCTGATGGCCGACGAGGGCGTGGTGAAGGTGTTCCACTCCGCCCGCCAGGATCTCGAGATCATCTGGCTGATGGGCGAGGTCCTGCCGCACCCGTTCTTCGACACGCAGGTCGCCGCGATGGTCTGCGGCTACGGCGACTCGGTCTCCTACGAGCAGCTCGTCAACGACGTGGCCAAGGCCAAGATCGACAAGTCCTCCCGCTTCACCGACTGGTCGCGCCGCCCGCTCTCCGACGCCCAGCTCGCCTACGCGCTCTCGGACGTGACGCACCTCGTCAAGGTCTACGAGAAGCTCGCGGGCGAGTTGCTGCGCACCGACCGCGGCGCCTGGCTCGACGAGGAGATGGGCGTGCTGATCTCGCCCGAGACCTACCGGGCCGACCCGGCGCTGGCGTGGCGCCGGCTCTCCGGCCGGATGCGCAAGCCCCGCGAGATCGCGGTGCTGATGGAGGTGGCGGCCTGGCGCGAGCGGGAGGCGCAGGCGCGCAACGTCCCGCGCGGGCGCATCCTCAAGGACGAGGCGGTGATCGACATCGCCACCGCGGGTCCCCGCAGCGTCGAGGCGCTCGGGCGCCTGCGCACGATCCCGGCGGGCTTCGAGCGCTCGCGCACCGGCACCGAGATCCTGGCGGCGGTCGAGCAGGGCTTCGCGCGCGACCTCTCCGAGATCCAGCTCCCCGAGCGGGCGCGCCGAAGCGGCGGCAACGGGGCCCTGGTCGAGCTCCTGAAGGTGCTCCTGAAGGCAGTGAGCGAGAACGAGGGCGTCGCGCCCAAGATCATCGCGACGGTGGACGACCTCGAGGCCGTGGCCGACGACGACGAGGCGCCGATCCCGCTGCTCCAGGGCTGGCGCCGCGCCCTGTTCGGCGAGAAGGCGCTGGCGCTCAAGCACGGCCGCCTCGCGCTCTCGGCGGAGGGCGGACGCATCGTGGTCCGCGCGCTCGATTAGGACAGGAGCGCCCGCTCTGTAGCGGGGGATGGCGTGACAGGGGGCAGGCACGGGATTAAATGGCAACGGGATTGCCGCTTCATCCCGCCCTCCCGCGTCGCGTCCCATGGCCGAACCGAACGAAGTCCTGAAGACGCTGACGGGGCTCGGCCATGTCTCCGCGGAGGGCTGCGTTCCGGTGCGCGTGCGCTACCGGCTGCTGTTCGAGCGGCGCGGGGACGAGCTCATCGCCCACGGAACACTCAAGGGCCGCCATGCCGGCCTGCGCCCGATCTGGCTGGAGCCCGACGCGCAGCTGCGCCTGCGCAACGGAAGGCGGCTCGCCATCGCGGTGACCGACCTCGTCGGCGACGAGGCGGAGTTCGAGAGCACCGGCCCGGTCGGCGAGCTGTAGCCCCGGCCTCAAGCGAGCCCGCCCATCCGGCGGACCAGCGCCCATTCCGCCTCGGTCACCGGCTGCACCGACAGGCGCGAATTGTTGACCAGCACCATGTCCTTCAGGGCGCTCTCGGCCTTGATGGCGTCGAGCGTCACCGGGCGTGGCAGCGCCTCGACCGCGCGCACGTCGACCATGCCGAAGCGGCCGCTCTCGTCGGTGTGGTCCGGGTAGTAGGGCCGGATCACCTCCACGATGCCAACCACCGCCTTGCCCTCGTTCGAGTGGTAGAAGAAGCCCTGCTCGCCGACCTGCATCGCCATGAGCTGCTTCTTGGCGAGGTGGTTGCGCACCCCGTTCCAGAAGGTGCCGGCCGCGCCCGCCGCGACCTGCTGGTCCCACGACCAGGTGGAGGGCTCGGATTTGAACAGCCAGCGCGCCATCGTGTGCCTTCCCCGCCGGCCTCCTGCGGCCGCGCGGAGGATCCCTTAGGCCGGGCGGCGCCCACGCGCATCACCCGTGCCCCATCTTCCCGCTGGGTCCCGCGCGGTTTGGTTGCTAGGGAGGCGCGGTCCCCATCGCCGGTCCGCCATGAAGAGCCTCGAGATCCCACCGGGCGTCGCCCCCGCCATCATCCTCGTCGAGCCGCAGCTCGCCGAGAACATCGGCATGACGGCCCGCGCCATGGCGAATTTCGGCCTCACGGAACTGCGCCTCGTCAATCCGAAGAACGGCTGGCCCAAGAAGGGCGTGCGCGAGGCGGCCTCGGGCGCGACGCACGTCCTCGACGCCGCGACCGTCCACGCCAGCGTCCCGGAAGCGATCGCCGACCTCCACCACGTGCTCGCCACCACGGCGCGCGAGCGCGGGCAGATGAAGCGCGTCTACGGCCCCGAGGAGGCGATGGAGGCGGTCTGCGCCCGCGCGGGCCAGCGCGTCGGCGTGCTGTTCGGGCGCGAGCGCGTCGGGCTCACCAACGATGAGGTCTCGTACGCCGACGCGATCGTGACCTTTCCGGTCTCGCCGGACTTCCCCTCGCTCAACCTCGCGCAGGGGGTGCTGCTGACGGCCTATGCGTGGCGGCGCGCCAGCGGCCGGGCGCGACTCCCCTTCTCGGGCGAGATGCTCTCGCCCCCCGCGACGCGGGAGGCCCTGCTCTCGCTGTTCGGCAGCCTGGAGGCGGCGCTCGACGGCGCCGGCTTCTACCCGCCCGAGAAGCGCGAGATCATCGCCCGCAACATGCGCGACATGCTCCACCGCATGGCAATGACCGAGCAGGACGTGCGCACGGTGCGCGGAGCGCTGAAGGCCCTGACGCGAGGCCGCGGGGAAGGTTAGGCCCCCGGGGAGGAGACTCCCTGCCTACGGCTTGCCCGGCTCCAGCAGCCGGTTGTCGTTCTCGTCGAGCAGCGGCACGTCGAACTCCCGCAGCACGCGCTCGATGTCGTCGCGGCGCTTGCGCAGGATCGTGTTGAGCTGGCGCTTCCAGTCGTCCTCGCCGAGCCGCACGCCCATGCCGATCCGGTAGGTCATGGCGGGGCGGTCGGGCTCCTTGAGGAGGGGCACCACGTCGAGGGGCTTGCCCGTGCGCGCCGCCGCCTGCTTGGCGAGCCAGCCCGCGGCCGGACCCCAGATCACCGCGGCGTCGATCGCGCCATCGGCGAGGTCGGAGATCACCTCGGCCGAGACCGTCTGGTGCGGGCGGGCGGGGTCGAGCTGGTAGGGCGCGTAGGCCTTCATCCCGGAGATCAGGCCGAGATCGCCCATCCGGTTGACCGGCGGCGTGCCGGCGATCACGCCGATGCGCTTGCCCTTGAGGCGGGCATCGTCGAGCCCGGTCACGTCGGTGAACTCGCCGCGGCGCGTCACCAGCGTGTAGGCGGAGCGGTAGTAGGGATTGGTGCTCTGGACGAGCTCGCTGCCGAACGCGGAGCCGATGATGAGGTCGCACAGGCCGGTGCCCAGCGTGTTGCGCACGAAGCCCGGCCCCTGCGTCAGCCAGTAGTACCGGACCTTGACCTTCAGTTCGTCCGCGACGATCGCCGCGATCCGGTTCTCGAACCCGTCCTCCTTGCGCTGGGAGAACGGCATGTTGCCCGGGTCGCCGCAAACGCGCAGCGTGTCGGTGGTGACGAGGTCGGGCAGGTGCTGCGCCGGAGCCTCGCGCGCTCCTGCCAGAAGCAGGAGCGCGCAGGCGGCAGCCGTGGCGGTCGCGCGGGGCGTCATCAGCCGCCCAGGCACTCCTTCTCGGCCTTCTTGGCGGCCTCGGGCTTGTCCTCCTTGTCGCTCGGACGGACGCGGCCCATGGCGCCCGCGGCGCGCGCCTTCAGGTAGACGTAGAGGTCGTCGGCGTAGCACATGACGTTCTTGTTGTCGCCGAAGGCCGGCATCACGCTCTCGCCGCCGCCCGCGGTGTGGTTCTGGCGGCCGCCGGCGATGATGCCGATGAACTCCTCGTAGGACAGGCGCTTCAGCGAATCCTTGAGGGCGGGCGCGTAGGTCGAGCCCATGCCGTCCGGGCCGTGGCAGACGTGGCACTCGGCGTGATAGCGGCGGTAGCCCGAATAGGCGTACCAGTCGAACTTCTTGCCCTCGTTGGTGACGTGGAAGGTCGGGTGACCTTCGGCGTCGAAGTACTTGCCGTCCTCGACCTTCACGGCCGCGTCGCGCTTGAGGAGCTTCTCGTCCTGCTCGGCGGTCTTGTCGTTCGGGTTGAGCGAGTTGGCGAGGGCGGGATCGGCAGGCTTGGCATCCTCAGCATGTACGGCAACCACGTTGACGGTTGCTAGGGCGAGGGCAGCCACGAGCGGCCGCGTGACGAACGTGCTGAGGTGGTTCAACGGATGTTTCTCCCTGGACCTTTGGCCGTGCCATTCCACCGTTCGGGGCCGGCCTTCTTGAGGAACAGTCTAATCATAAGAGTACCGGCGCGGAAGCCCGCGCCGGTACCCATTCACCCCTGAGACCCGCGACCGATTAGTTCGGCAGCGCGAACACGGTCAGCTGACCGCCGAGGTTGGTGTAGTTCGACAGGGCCGCGTAGCCGCCGACCGCGCCGAGACCGGCATTCGGGTCGGTCAGGCCGGCCGCGAGGCCGATGCCGGCCCAGCCGCCGACGCCCGAGAGGACGCCCACGTACTGCTTGCCCTTGTGCTGGTAGGTCATCACGTTGCCGATGATGCCCGACGGGGTCTTGAACTTGTACAGCTCCTTGCCCGTCTTCGAGTCGACCGCCTTCAGGTAGCCCTCGAGGGTACCGTAGAAGACCACGTCGCCGGCGGTGGCAAGAGCGCCCGACCACACCGAGAACTGCTCGGCGTTCGACCACTTGATCTTACCGTTGACGCCGTCCCAGGCGATGAAGTTACCCATGCCGCCGTGCGAGCCGGGGGCGGGGTACATCGACAGGGTCGCACCGACGTAGGGCTGGCCCGGGGTGTAGCTCACCCGGAACGGCTCGTAGTCCATGCAGACGTGGTTGGTGGGCACGTAGAACAGGTTGGTCTTGGGCGAGTAGGCCGCCGGCTGCTGGTCCTTGGTGCCGAGCGCCGCCGGGCAGATGCCCTTCGAGTTCACGTCCTCGCCGTTCTGCTCGGTCGAGTACTTCGACACGACCAGCGGACGGCCGTAGGTCTTCGAACCCTTGTCCATGTCGACCTTGGTGGCCCAGTTCACCACCGGATCGAACTTCTCGGCGACGAGGAGTTCGCCGGTCGCGCGGTCCAGGGTGTAGCCGAAGCCGTTGCGGTCGAAGTGGGTCAGCAGCGGACGATCCTTGCCGTCGACCTTCTGGTCGGTAAGGATCATCTCGTTGATGCCGTCGAAGTCCCACTCGTCGTGCGGGGTCATCTGGTAGACCCACTTGGTCATGCCGGTGTCCGGGTTACGCGCCCAGATCGTCATGGACCACTTGTTGTCGCCCGGACGCTGCTTCGGGTTCCAGGTCGAGGGGTTGCCCGAGCCGTAATAGACCAGGTCGAGCTTCGGGTCGTACGAGAACCAGCCCCAGGTGCAGCCGCCGCCGGTCTTCCACTGATCGCCTTCCCAGGTCTTCAGCGAGGAGTCCTTGCCGATCGGCTTGCCGAGCGAGGTGGTCTTCTCCGGGTCGACGAGCAGCTGATCGTCCGGACCCATCGAGTAGCCGCGCCACACCTTCTTGCCCGACTTCAGGTCGTAGGCGGTGACGTGGCACTGCACGCCGAACTCGCCGCCCGAGATGCCGACGATAACCTTGTCCTTGACCGGCAGGACGGTCGCGGTGTTGGTCTCGCCCTTCTTCGGGTCGCCGTTCACGACCGACCAGTTGACCTTGCCGGTCTTGGCGTCGAGCGACACGACCGTGGTGTCGGCCTGGTGCAGGATGATGGTGCCGTCGGCGTAGGCCAGACCACGGTTCACCGTGTCGCAGCACATCACCGGGATCACGGACGGATCCTGCTTGGGCTCGTACTTCCAGACGATCTTGGCCTCGTTGTCGAGGTCGAGCGCGTAGACGATGTTCGGGAAGGGGGTGTGGACGTACATCATGTTGCCGACGACGAGGGGCGAGCCCTCGTGGCCGCGCAGCACGCCGGTCGAGAAGGTCCAGGCGACCTGGAGGTTCTTCACGTTCGAGGCGTTGATCTGGTCGAGCTTGGAATAGCGCGTGTTGGCGTAGTCGACCGTCTGAAGCACCTGCTCCGCCGGGTTGGCGATGCCCTTCATGACGCTGTCATTGGCCAGGGCCGGGGCAGCGAACGCCGCGACGCCTGCACCGAGGGCGAGAAGATGAACCGCTCTCATGGATTCCTCCGACAAGTCTTTGAGGCCCTGGCCACGGGTGTTCAGCCCGCGACGGCGAGACCTGACCTGCTGTTTGCGACAGGGATACCATTACGCCTCGGTAGCGGGTCGCTCTCACGGTGCCGAACGAGCACCGAACCAGAGCCGGCCATCCCTTCGGCCAGCCCCTCGAAACCGAAGCTTGAACGAACTCTAAGAGAAATTTGAGCGCCGTCAATCCGTCTTGCCGCTTCTACCCGCGACAGGGCAGCGCAGATCCCCAGTCCAGCTCGCGCCACGCCAAATGCTGCCACGCACAAACTCTTTGTGCATCGCAGCATGGCAACTCATCCGGCCGACGTTCCGTGCCCTGTTCTGGGCCTGTTCATGCGTATTACGCAAAACCACTCGCCGCGGCCGCGCCACGCATGCACCGGGAGCGGGCGGAACCGCTTTTGCAGCGCCGAACACTGTCCTGCCGCCGATGCGGGGCGGGGCATTCTGTAAGGCTTCCGGGCTTCGATCGCGAGCCGGCACGAGAATGCCCGCGGATGCCGGATCCTCCCGAATCTCCACCCTCCTCGGGCCGGCGAATGCGCGCCCGAGCGCATCCGGCGGGTGTCCGCACGGGCCGGGCGACGACCGGGCGAGGATCAGGCCCGCTCAGGACCACTCAGGCCCGCTCAGGCCGCGCGCGCGGCCGGCACGGCCACCGCCGTGAGCGTGTCCATCACCCGGCTCGCCGGCAGGGTGACGATGACCTCTGTCCCCTCGCGCGGGCGGGACCTGAGGGTGAAGTTGCCTCCGTGCAGGTCCACGAGCCCCTTCACGATCGGCAGGCCGAGTCCCGACCCCTGCTCGGCGGTCTTGATCGCCATCGAGCCGCGGCCGAACGAGGACATCACGGTGTCGATCTCGTCCTCCGGGATGCCGGGCCCGCTGTCCTTGACCGCGACGTACTGTCCGCCGGAGCTGGTCCAGCCGACCTTGATGGTGATCTCGCCGCCCGGCGGCGTGAACTTCACGGCGTTCGACAGGAGGTTGAGCACGATCTGGCGCAGCGCCCGCTCGTCGGCCCAGATCCGCGGCAGCGAGGCGTCGATGAACTCGGCGAAGGCCTGGTTCTTGGCCTTGGCCTTCAGGCCCATCATGTGGCGGCACTCCTCGACCACGTGGGCGAGCTGCACCGCCTCCTCGTTCATCTCGTAGCGGCCCGCCTCGATGCGGGAGAGGTCGAGGATCTCGTTGATGAGGTTGAGGAGGTGCATCCCGCTGTCATGGATGTCGGTGGAGTACTCCCGGTAGCTCGGGGCGGCGTGCGCGCCGAAGACCTCGTTCTTCATCACCTCCGAGAAGCCGAGGATCGCGTTGAGCGGCGTGCGCAGCTCGTGGCTCATCGTGGCGAGGAAGCGGGACTTGGCGAGGTTCGCCTCCTCGGCGCGCCGCCGCGCCTCGTCGGAATTGGCCTTGGCCTGCTCCAGCTCGCCGAACACCGCGTCCTTCTCCGCCCGCGACTGGAGCGCGCCCACCGTCGAGGTGTAGAGGCGGCGCGCGAGCCCGAGGAAGAAGATCTGCGAGCCGCAGGCCATCGCCACGAGGAGCAGCGCGTCGGTCTCGCGCGAGAAGGCGAGCAGCGCCAGCGCCCCGGCGATCAGCGGCGCGAGCGCGGCCACCGCCGCGGCGGGCACGGTGGCGGCGAGCATGGTGGCGACCGCCGAGGCGATGACGAGACCGAACAGGCCGAAGGTCCAGCCGCTGGTGGCCCCGAGCCCGACCATCGCCGCCCAGGCGAGGCTCTGCAGCGCCTCCCCGATGACGAAGCGGCGGCGCCAGCGCGGCAGCGCGATCGCCTGCGGGTCCGTCCGCAGGAAGCGCAGGCTCATCGCGGTGTTGAGCGTGACCAGCAGGATGACGCCGACGGCCCAGACCACCGGGATCAGCGGCCCGGTCCAGAAGCTCGCGGCGACCGCCAGCACGATGGCGAAGAGGCCGAGCGGGATCCCCGCGCCTGTGCGGTACTGGGCGTAGTGACGCAGGAGTTCGTAGTCGAAGGCGCGCTCGAGTCCGGTCTGCGAGGTGAGACGCTCGCGCGCCGAGCGCATGTCCCGGGCGATGCCCCGCCGCCGCGCCACCTCCTCCGTCGAGGGACCGCGCCCGCGCTGCACCATCTCGACGGTCAGGTCGGACATCGAACCCTTGAACGCTGCGCAGGAGAAGGCCGCGGCCCGTTCCCGGCCGCCTGCGCCAGAATGGGTCGGATGTGTTAAGAACGGCCTGCCGCGACCCCTCGGATTGTCCGCAACCCGCGCATCGGCGATTCACGCGGAGGTTGCGTGCTCCGGCGCACATGCATGGGATGCGGAGCGGATTAACGCTCACCCGGTTGTAGGGTCCGCGATCCAGGGGAGGGTTCGGATGGTCAAGCTCACCGTCAACGGCACGACGCACGAGGTCGAGGCCGATCCCGACATGCCGCTCCTCTGGGTGCTGCGCGACCGCCTCGACAAGACGGGCACCAAGTACGGCTGCGGCATCGCCCAGTGCGGCGCCTGCACGGTCCACCTCGACGGGCAGCCGGCCCGCGCCTGCCAGACCCGGATCGGGGACGTGGGCGACGCGCAGATCACCACGATCGAGGGCGTCTCGGGCCGCGTGGCCGAGGCGGTGCAGGGCGCGTGGCGCAAGCTCGACGTCGTGCAGTGCGGCTACTGCCAGTCGGGCCAGATCATGTCGGCGATCGGTCTGCTCGCCGGCAACCCGAAGCCGACCGACGCCGACATCGACGGCGCCATGGACGGCAACATCTGCCGCTGCGGCACCTACCAGCGCATCCGGGCGGCGATCCACGAAGCCGCCCGCTCCCTCGCCTGACGTCCTGACCGGAGCACCCCCATGCTGAAGATCCGTCAGCCGACGACCCAATCCTCGCCGCGCGCGAGCCGCCGCGGCTTCCTCACCGGCGCGGCGGCCGCTGCCGGCGCCATCGTGATCGGCTTCCGCCTCGATCTCGGCAAGGCGCGCGCCGCGGGCGCCGACCTTGCCGCCGTGAAGGCGCAGCCCAACGCCTTCGTGCGGATCGGGGCCGACGACACCGTGACGGTCATCGTCAAGCACCTCGACATGGGCCAGGGCAACACCACGGGCCTCGCCACGATCCTGGCCGACGAGCTCGACGCCGACTGGGCGACGGTCCGCACCGAGTTCGCGCCCGCCGACGCCGCGCTCTACAACAACCTGCTGATGGGCCCGATCCAGGGCACCGGCGGCTCGACCGCGGTGGCCAATTCCTGGATGCAGTTGCGCAAGGCGGGTGCCGCCGCCCGCGAGATGCTGGTGGCCGCCGCCGCCTTCGCCTGGAAGGTGCCGGTGGCCGAGATCACCGTCGAGAACGGCACGGTGCGCCACGCGGGCTCGAACCGGGAGGCCCGCTTCGGGGAACTCGCGGCGTCCGCCGCCTCGCTGCCCGTGCCGCAGGAGCCGCGCCTGAAGGACCCGGGCCAGTGGCGGCTCATCGGCCAGCGCGTGCCGCGCCTCGACTCGAAGATGAAGACCGACGGCAGCGCGGTCTACGCCCTCGACACGCGCCGCCCCGCCGAGGCCGGCCCCATCCGGAGAGACCCGATGAAGCGCGAAGACCTGACCGAGAAGCTCCTCGACATCAAGCGGGAGAAGGGCTGGACCTGGCGGTACATCCAGGAGGAGATCGGCGGAATCTCACCGATCCTGATCACCGCCGCCTGCATGGGCCAGATGAAGCTGCCCAAGGCCCAGGCGAAGAAGGCGGCCGAGCTGTTCGGCCTCAGCCAGGCCGAGGAGCGGATGCTCAACGAGGCGCCCTATCGCGGCTCGATCCCGCAGATGCCGCCGACCGACCCACTGATCTACCGCTTCTACGAGCTGGTGATGGTCTACGGCACCACGTGGAAGGAGCTGATCCAGGAGGAGTTCGGCGACGGCATCATGTCGGCGATCGACTTCAACATGACCATGGAGCGCGAACCCAACAACAAGGGTGACCGCGTGAAGATGAACCTCTCCGGCAAGTTCCTCCCGTACAAGTACTACGGCAACGAGGAGGGGGTGCCCGAGTACGGCTTCAAGGAACCGTAGGACGGGACCGGCCGGCGCCGCCGAGCCGGCAGCGCTTCGGCGTCCGGGTGCCGTTCCCTATCGGCGAGGATTCGGCCATGAGCATCGCCCGCGCCTACGGCATGCTGCCGGCGGGTGCGGCGTCGAGCGCGAGGGTGTCTGCCTGCTCGGCGGCGCCACCTTGTTCGGGGTCGGCTGGGGCTCGCCGGGTTCTGCCCCAGCCCCGCCCTGGCCGGCCTGACCCTCGCCCTGTAGCAGGTCACACTGTTTGTGGCGGCGATGGCCGGGGGAATGCTGCTCCACCGGTTCGCCGGGAAGCAACCGGCGCATCCCTGATACGGAAAGATTTGCCCCGTGATGGGGCAGGCGCCTGCCCATCCTCCCAGGCGGTCGCCTTGTCGGCCCGTCGCAGCTTGGCCACCTCCCTCGCAAACCTTGAGCATGGCCGTCCAGCAGATCAGGGCGATATCCATCCCGTTGAGAGTTACGCCGCGCGGACACCGCACTCCGCCTAGAATCAGCGAAGCCTTCGACCATCCGGCGGCTGGGAAGGTTGCAGCTTTATGTCATTCGCCCATCGCTGGCCGACGAAGAATATGCGCGGGCCAGCGATGAGGACGGATGTGAGGCCGCCAATGGCCCTGCCGCTTCCTTACAATGGAAGAGTTACCTCCCGATCCCGGTCTCATAGCTCGACGCGAGCCGCAACTCCTCACGGTTCTCCGCACAGCCCCGCATCGCTGTGGCTTGCGTCGTCTTCTAAATACCGACGCTCGCCGCCCCGGCTTCCGCGGCTTCATGGACCGTAGCGCCGTTACGAAGAGCCTGAGCTATCGCCGCCGATACCATATCGATAGCGTTGGCGCGTTCTTCTCCGTGATCGTAGGCGTTGTTACCCTGGCTTCCGAGCCGCGCGTGGTAGCTGTCGGGATAGTTTTTGTTCATCCGCTCCTTCAGCAGGGCGGACGCGGCGTTGTAGTTCTGCTCGAAGCCACGACCTGGATAAGCGCCTCGACCCGGTGAGGCGCCGTTCTCCACGGCGTCCGCCATCTTACGGCTGGATTGCTCAGCTCGCGTTCCAGATAAAAGCCAGTTCAGCTTGGCCTTGAGCAGCGTGAGAAAGGACATTTGCGTACCGGTTCGGGCATCGTCAAAGGACGGCTTTCCAGTTTGGTAGCATGCCTCGAACTAGGCACGCTCATTCTTAACTGAAGACGGTTTCGTATCCGGCCTCGTCGGTAGCTGAGGCTGGAGCAGCGGCCGCCAAGTTCAGCGTTTGCTCTGACGTGCGGCAGGGATCCCCTTCCGTGCAGCCTCGCCGCCGCTCGGATCGAACGGTACGACCGGTCCACCGCAGCCGACGCACACGGATTTCGTCAGCCGCTCCGTGCGCTCTTGGCGGTTTCTGTCTGCGGCCTCTCGCTGGTCAGCCTCCAGCTTGAGCCGCTTCTTCACCCCGTCCGCCATAGGCGTTCTGGAAGCGGCGCCCTTGGTTGCGGATGTCACAGTCTCGGCCGATTTCGCCCCGTTTAGAAACGATCCGGCGACAAGCGTGCCGACCGTAAGAAGGACGAGGGCGATCGTCAGGCGCATGGGTTGGCATCCTGCGTTGCGGTATTGCTCAGTGGAAAAACTTCCGCCGGGTCAGTCGTTATCGGAGCGCTCGCTTATCAGCGTGCCCTTCGGACAGAAGACGCCTTGCCAGACAGCCTCACGGCTCTGGACCGTGATGCGGGAGCGGCCGGCATCGCTCTGACGGCCGCTCTCGACCCGGGTTCGAACAAGGCCAAGCCTCTGCTCTTCTAAGAGGCGCGGGAGCGAGATGCCCAGCTTGTCCGCGAGCTCACTGGGATCGACCAGCCACTCGCCGCGGGCATTGCAATCGAAGCGCATGGGGGAGACCCTCCATCAGCTCGGCAGCAGATGCGGGGCTGAGTGCGACCTTAACACACTTCCGGTTGCGGCCTACCGACCGGGACCGGACTTTCTCCAGCCAGAAGCGCTCGTCCGTCGATCGACCGCCTTTTGCGGATCAGGCTTATCGGCCACGAGACGCTTCACGCGCTCGTTGAAGTCCTCGGTCGAGACGGACGTCGCTCTGCCGTTGGTAGGGGTACGGGCCATCATGAGCCTCCGCATCGTTGCCCAGAGCACGGAATTGCGCGGGGGGTAATTCCGAGATGGCTACGCTCAGGCCCGATTACGAGGGCATTCGGTGTCCGCTCTGACCTTCACCGGCGACGGCCTGCTCGCCCGCTTCGCCAGCCAGCTCGCGGTGCTCGGAGCTAATGCCCCAATCGCCTTGTCCCGCGCCCTCAACCACATCGGCGTCAGCCCTCCTACCCAGGTCATCCGCAACCTGACGAAGCAAACCGGGCTCAAGCGCTCGGTGATCGTGAAGGGGTCAGGTTAATCGGGCGACGGCCGCAGCCGAGCAGTTCGGGTACGGCGGGCGCCTCACCTACACGCTGAGCACAAAGCGCGGCGACATCAGCCTGAAGTTTTTCGACCCGAAGGTGGTCAAGGGCGGCGTCTCGGCCAACCCCGCGGTCGGCGTCAAATGTTCGCCGGCACCTTCACTCACGGCGGCCGCTTCTCGAAGCGCGTCGGCCCCGTGATGGGCGGGCACGTCTGCAGGAACATCGACCCGAACCACGGGTGGCGGGGCAAGGCCGACCTGCAGAACTCCGGCGTCTACATCCCAGACGAGATGCTGCAGGGCGCGACCGAGGCGGCGCTCATGCAGGTCATGGGCGAGGAGCTCAAGGCACACGTCACTCACGAGATTGAGCACCTGATGGGGATGCCCGGGCTCTGAGGGGCCTTCACAACGCAGTGGGGCGATCGGGAGTATCCCCGGACCGCCTCATACTCATCCGCCCAGCTGTTGCCTGGGGTCTCAGTACCCGTCATAGAATCGGCGCGGTCGATCATAGCCACCGCGGCCGTAGCCATAGCCATCGCCCCGATAGACCGGCCGATCGCCGTAGTCGCCGCGCGGCCCACCGTACCCGTACCCAGGGCCACGGTCGTTCGGACGGCAGTCACCAAATCGGTTCGGGTGCCGACCCGGACCACAGCCGCCGGCCACAGTCTCGATCAACTCTTTGCCCTGGATCGGACCAACACTTATAGGCGCAGCGTTGGCCGCCGTTGCGATGCCAAGGCCGCCGGCAACTGCGGCGGCCAACCCAAGCACTTTCGCACGCATCATCGTAGAATCCTTTGGAACTCGTCGGGCTTGGCAGAACGGCCCATTTAGTGAGAGCTTGGGCTAGGGCTCCTGAACCGTGGCTGAGGGATGCTGTCACGCTCGTGACAGGTGGCCCCCCACACAATCTTGGCGCTAGTCCTCATCATCGTCGTCGGGATCGACAGATCTGTCCCGCCGGTCGCGCGGCACCTCGTCACGTCGCATGTCACGGCGCATTTCCCGCCGTTCGATGTCCCGCTCCCGCTGACCGCGTGAGCGCATGTCGACCGAGGGGCCATCGGGGCCGATCTCAAGACGCTGGCCGGACGCTGGGTCAGTGGCGAGAACACCAACGGTGAGCAGCGAGGATGCTAGTAGGACCTTCATGATCGCCTCCTCGTATCGATGGAGGACCAACCGGAGGTGAGCGGCAGCGTTCCGCTTGATGCTCTGTGGCCCGAGCACTCGGCTGGATGGCTCAGAGATCATCCGCCGCCGGCTCGCCGTTCACGATGACGGGGACGCCGTTGGTGTCCCGCACTGGGCAGAGGACGGTTGCTGGATCGCAGCCTGATGCTCAGGATCCTACGCGCCGTGTTGCAGGAAGGCTCCCAATTCGATGTGAGTTAGGTGACCGCCAGAGGGCCCGTTCGGCTGATGGATCACGAAGGCACGGCCGTTTTCAGGCTCGCGTCCGAGAAACCAACAATCCCCGTTCGGACTACGGTACCGATCTCGTCTGTTGGTTATGGACACGAGCTCCCCTGCTTGGCGCCAAGCATACGCCGGCGCGGTGGATCATGCGAGGGTACGAGGGAGGAAGGCTGGACGGCCCGAACTGGGTTCAAAGTCGAAACTAAGACACGGCCAGCATTTGCACTGCCAAATCTCCGGATGTTCGCGCCACCTCTACCTGAACCTCCATCCTGGCGAAAAATATAGAGCGCGACATTGTCATTTATGTCAGATTTTTTGCGAAAAAGCAGCAACTAGTACGATTGTTGCGCAGATTTTTTGGACTGCGGCCCGGGATTTTTCATGCCCATACCTCCAAGGATGTACGAAGAGATATTAAACTGTCTCTGTCCGATATGTGAGGCCGATCACAAACGCAAAGGTATTTGGTTCAATTCAATATCGAGATACAACTTGGCCTCATGCAAAAATGCAATTATTAGCCATGGTGAGAAATTGCAGCTCTTTGCCGTCATCTACAGCTACTAAGAGTCTTCTTGTAGCATAGGCGTGAGCGCAGTGGGCAGACATACAGAACGAGTTCTGCTCCCGGAGATAGCAGCACTCTCTGCCTTTGAAGGTGATCCGGCCCTCAGCCGCGGTCATGTGCTGATATCAGCAGGCATGGGCGTGCTCCAACTGTGAGGTGCACCAACCGTTCACGGCGCCGTGAGTTGCCGGTCAGCGCAGCGCTCACACGGTTCGTGACGCATCCTGTTCGAGCATTGCTTGAGCGCGCTCAAACGTGCCTCGCGTCACCCTCGAAAGTTGCTGTGCGGACCCGAAGCGCCGCGAGCTGATCCTCGATCTTTTTTTAGCACAGTCTTGGCCGCGGCGGTGTTCAGCCCCTGTTCCGTCAAAGCCGCGATGACCGAGACATAAGCATCCTGCTTTTCCTTCAGGTCTGTGATCTCCCTATTCAGGGCGTCGAGCCGCTCTTCCGCCGATCCTGCCATGATCTACCAGTTCCTCAGCCTCTCTGGCGTCGATGTCTACAGAGACCGTAAGGCTGCAGTTCCGCAAAGTCGTTTCAGCGAACGTTCGTCGCTCCCGGGTCGAATGGCCCTTCTGGGTGAGCAGCGAAGCTTGGCTTGCCGCCCGCAAGCAGACATTCCGCCTTGAACTCATCTCGGTATGGAGTCCGTTGCCACCCAGGGTCGTTACGGACGCGGAACTTCGCCTTTCGAGAGCACACTATTCAGATTCGTCCTCCGCCGGCTCCGACGCGCAGTCCAGCAATCGCTCGTTGAACGAGAAGGCCGGAAGTTCGGGACGGGCGAGAGGAAAACCCCTCGCCGTTGGGGGTATCTTTGTCGTCCGAGAAGGCGCACAGTACCCGCATCACCGAATGGATTGATCCAGGCTTCGGTGGCTGAGGGCCTGTGCCCCCGCCTGCGACGGACAGGCAGGCATGGCCGATCTTCTCAAGTTCCCCGCCAACTCACGCCCGCGGCACGTGCGCCGAGCCTATCAGGTGCATCGGTTCGTCAAGAGCGGCGGCGTGTTAACGTCCTGCATCATCACGGCCCGCGACGACAGTGACGCCAAGCGGCAGGCGGCAGGCTTGACCGCGGGGAACCGTACTGAACTCTGGGCCAGTGACCGCCTCGTTGCCGTATTCGGCGCGTTCGAGAACCCGATTGCGAGCGCGATCCGGTTGCATGCGGAACGACCGCCGACCGAACAGTGAGGACGACTCTGTCCGGCCTCACGACATTCCCAGGAGCGAGACCATGGCGACGGAAAAGAAGCGCGGCAATCGCGAGACGAAGAAGCCGAAGAAGCCCGTGCCTAAGAGCAATGCCGCAGCGCCTTCAACGAAAGGCACCGTCGTACCTGCCATGAAGACCGCTGGTCGAGGCTGAGCCGGTGTTCAATCTCCATGGCGCTTCTGCATGATAGAGCCAAGCCGACCGCGAATATGCCCGGTGATGCAGAAAATGATCACACTGATTGTTCAAAGGTCGCAGGTTCCTGGCCTTCTGGCGCGGGGACAACTCATCGATCAACTTACGGATCTTGAAGCTGAGGGCATCGCTCAGGATGCGCCGTGGCGGACACTTGAGGCGATCCGGGCAGCCCGGATGAAGCTACGCGTCGAAGGCCTGATGGCCGGAACGCCGCTTTCGCGCGGTCAATGATGGACTGGACCATGCCCGGAGACGCGCATGCTCGAAGTAGCTCTTCGCAGTCGACAACGATCCGTGGGGCTTAGAGAACTGAAACGGGCGCTACCTCGCCTGATCGAAGGTATAACACTGCGCCTTTCAACGAAGAAGGACGCAAAAGTCAAATTTCGCTCCCGGCTGTTCGTAGCGTGCGATGGAACAAATCGAGGCTCGAGGTCGTTTTTCCAAATTAGCCTGGAGGCACATTCGATGCGTGCCGTTAAAATGTCCTTTGCATTCTTCGGGCTCATGATTGCCCCTCTCGCGGCTCAAACTGCCGTCTCGCCACAGCACAGCCGTGCGCAGTCGCCGAACATGCCGCAAGCGCATGAAACCGTGCCAGAGCGTGTTCATCCACAGACACCGGTTGCAACCGAGACGGTGAATGAAAATGCCCAAGCGCGTGACGCAGCCAAGCAGCCCAACTAGGTCGGGGCTGTTGCCTTTTCCAAACTCGACCGCAGACTTGCCAATCGAGCAGCGGGCTGACGGATCGAATGCCGACGGCGATATGTTGCCGATTGTCGACTCCGCCGCACCGACACTGTCCGAGCAGGCCGACACGCAACGTGAGACAGTCACACGCGCGGATCATGCATTCAGCCTCGCGGACCGGGCCATTGCGGACGAGGTAGCCCGGCACACAGGAGAGGCGATGGATTACAGCACGAGCCACGCATGTCCCGGTGCTCGGCAGCGCCGACGCGTCCGCATCGGTGCCGAGGTTTTCGACCGGATCGCTGCCATCGGCCGCCGTGAGAAGGTCAGTACAAGCACCCTGATTGAACGTATGCTTACAATCTGGGAGCGCCAGCGCCTTGAAGACGCTGAAGCTATTTCGCGGCGCCGAGCAGGGGCGGACAACGACACCCATATCGCGCGTGATTCGCGTTGAGAGCAGCGTATGACTAATCCGCGAATAGGAGCACGGCCTATGCCCTAAGACTACGAGGTGGCCGGCTTCACTGGGGCATATAGCCAGACTGCCTTTCGCTGTAGCCCTGCTTTCTTGCCATGAGCTCGCTCCCAGCATTCGCCAAAGCAGGCTGAGTCCGGCCGAAGCGGTCGATGAGCATGTGCGCTCGATCTGGCGAGATATGGTACTGATCCATGAGCCCGGTGATGATGCCTGCGAGCTCCTCGCGAGTGCCGCTTTGCTTCGACAAGCTAGCAACAAGTGTGTCAGCGGCCGACATCATTCTGAGATCCCGTTTAATCTCGGCCTTTGAGGGAAGCCGTGTGAGTCGTCCGAAGCGTGTTTCCCGTTGCATGACATGTCTCCAAACGGCGCCGGCCGCGAGAACTCGCAGCCGTATATTTCGGATTGTCCCCATGTTCGATTATGATACAAACATCTCTCGCTGAAAATCGTTCCTCTGCCGCCTGAAAAACATTATCTTATCTAAAAAATATGTTTTGATTGTTTTACGGCTTGCAAAAAGCGGCCGTCGAAGCGCTGAAATGATTTGAAAATCCGATTTCATGCTGCCTTTCGGTGCAGAGCCTAACGTTTATTTAGATAAGGAACGGCGTCCGCTCTGCTTTCGAGTTGCGCCGAAGGCGACGGTCGCAATTTCACCCATCCGAGTCGCGGGACATCGTCAACCAACGCGCCACCATGCGGACCTTTCTAGGCCCCGCATTGGGCCGGGACCCGGCGTCCAGCCAGCGACCGTGATGGGCGTCATCGTCCTTTCTGTCGGCTTCCACTGCCCGTGATGGATAATTGCGTTATGGCGTGATCGAGCCACCTTGTGATGGCCTTCAGTCTGCTCAAGGTGGTTGCGGCCGGGTCGAAGGCGTCTGCAAGAGTGTCGCTAGGAGCAACAAACGTTGCGATCCGATCGATTAGCCAAACAGAACCCGATTTATCCCAAGCGCTGGCACAAGATCGCGGTTCTGTGGAACAAATTGCGGCCTGCTCCCTTCCCTATAGGGTAGCGCAGCACGCGCCAGATGACGCTGCAGCGCGCGATCTCCGTCGTTACTTTTGGCGGAGCCAAATCCTGACCACGATGGCATAGCTCGTTCCTGCAGCAGTGATGCTGCCGATGCACGTGCTCGCATCCGACCCTTTGCCGTTTTGGATGCAGTGTAACGATCCCGTTCGCACCGCAGGGCCCACGGCAGTCTCGTGCTGCCGCCCCGTTTCGTCCGATCCGAGGAGATGACCATGCTGGTCGCGAGAATGCTGAGGCTGACCGTGTCGGTCTGCCTGCTCAGCCACGCAGCTGCAGCTCAACCATCCGATGTCTCGACGCCCGACACAGGGCGGCCGGCAAATCTCTGCCAGGAACTCGTCGCCTTCGTGCGTCAGCCCGCGGCCGGCACGCAGGCCACCGACACACCAGCGCGTCTTGCAACGGCCGTGTCGGCGAAGAACGCCGGCGACACGTCGGCAAAGCCCGCCGCGGAGGAGACCCCGCAGAACAGCTCCGGACAGAGCGGTCAGATCACTGCGTCCGGCCCAGGAGTCGCCGGCCCGCAGGGGCAATCGCAGAACGCGGCAGCACCTACGGGCTCCACCGCCACTGCCGCGGGATCGGAGCGGAGCGGTTCGTCCCAGCTGCCGGACACGTCGAAGCCCTCGGCGGAGAACGTGACGCAGATCGAAGCTGCTGCACAGGCTAACGATCTCTCGGCCTGTCGGGCGGCTGCGCAGACCATGCGCCGGGCCGGCGTCGTGATGCCCGGGCCGCTCCTGGCCCTCGCCGCGATGACGCCGAGGCTGCTGGAAGGTGCTCCCGCCCCGTAGCGGGCTCGCCCCCTCCGGTCCGCCATCTGATCGCCCGTGCCCTTCCGCTCACACAGGATCACGACTCATGACAGACCGCCCAAGAACTTCCTGGCTGATCCCAGCGCTCCTCGGCTCCGCTGCCGCGCTGGGCGCATCCGCACTCTATGCGGTCTCCCGAGCCCGGGAGGCCGAGCGCCGAACGCCCCCGATCGGAGACTTCATCACCGTGGATGGTGTGCGCCTGCACTACGTCGAGCGCGGTCAGGGCGAGGCCCTAGTGCTCATCCATGGTAACGGCACCATGATCCAGGATTTCCTGAGCAGCGGCATCGTCGAAGACCTCGCCCAACGCTTCCGCGTCATCCTCATCGATCGCCCCGGCTACGGGTACAGCGATCGGCCGCGCGGCGTCTGGACACCGCGTGCCCACGCAACGCTGTTCCAGAAGGCCCTTCAGCACCTCGGCGTCACCCAGGCCGTGGTGCTCGGCCACTCCTGGGGGGCGCTGGTGGCCGTCGCCCTTGCGCTGCAGGCGCCGCACCTCGTGCACAGCCTCGTTCTGGCTTCGGGCTACTACTACCCGACGCTGCGGGCGGACGTGGTTCTGGCGTCCCCGAGCGCGATCCCGATCCTCGGCGACCTCCTGCGCCACACCGTCTCGCCCATGGTCGGGCGCGCGCTCCTGCCTGCAATGATCAAGGGCATGTTTGCGCCAGCTGCCATTCCCGAGCGCTTCGACCGGGAGTTCCCGACGGACATGATGCTGCGGCCCCTGCAGCTGCGCGCGTCCGCCGAGGATGCGGCGATGATGACGCCGGTCACGGTTGAACTGCAGAGACACTATCGCGACCTGGACCTGCCCGTCGCGGTCGTCGTCGGCGGCGCTGACCAGATCGCCGACGTCGGACGACAGTCGCAGCGGCTGCACGATGAATTGCCGAACAGCACGCTCATCGTGGTTCCCGGCATGGGGCACATGATTCACCACCTTGCGCCCGCACGGGTCATCGAGGCTGTGGAGCTGGCCTCGAAGCAATCCCGGGCCGCGGCCGCATGAAGGGGCAGCGATGCGCGTCGAGACCTGGTTCCTGTTCGATCTGGACGGCACGCTCGTCGATAGCGTTCACCAGCATGTACTCGCCTGGAGCCAAGCGCTGGACGAGGAGGGGATCGCCTTGTCCGTCCGGCGGATCCACCGCAAGATTGGCATGAGCGGCGGCCTCTTCACAAACCACCTCCCGCGGGAAACGGGTCAGGACATCAGCGAGGACCGCATCGCGCGCCTCGGCCGCCTCCATGCCGAGGCGTACGGGCGGCTGTCCTCACAGATCCGTCCGTTGCCTGGGGCACAGGCTCTACTGGCCAATCTCACTGTTCGCCTGGGCTTTAGCGGCCGATTACGTGAAGGTGGATCCCACGCTCGGCATCAAGCTGCTGGCAGGCAAGAACGACGAAGCTGGCTTCCATGCCTGGACAGAGGAGGAGCTCGCGCGGTTCGAGGCCAAGCGGAAGCTCGGCACCCGTCAGCGCCTTGCCTTCGACCTCCTGCTCTACACAGGCCTCCGGCGCGGCGACGCCGTGCGCTTGGGACGGCCCCATGTGCGCACGGGCGAATTCACGATCCGCACCGAAAAGACCGGCATGCCGGTGATCGCACCCATCCTGCCGCAGCTGGCCGATTCGATCGCCGCAGCGCCGACCGGCGAATTGACTTTCATTGCCACCGAGCGGGGGACGCCCTTCACCAAGGAAAGCTTTGGGACATGGTTCGGGAAGGTCTGCCGTGAGGCCGATTGTCCCGGCTCAGCGCATGGATTGTGGAAGGCTGGCGCGCGCAGAGCAGCGGAAGCAGGCGCCAGCGAGGCGCAGCTGAATGCTCTGTTTGGATGGGCTGATGGGAGCCGGGAGACTGCGGCCTACACGCGGACCGCGAGCCGGGCGAAATTAGCCCGGGAGGCTTTCAGAACTCCCGTACCGGTGGCGATGGTAGGGGATCGAAAGCGGAAAACCAACTGATTACAGCAACTTGCATATCAGTTGGTGCCCAGGAAAGGACTCGAACCTTCACCTCTTGCGAGACTGGTACCTGAAACCAGCGCGTCTACCAATTCCGCCACCTGGGCAACCGTCCGTTTCCGGCGGTGTGGGGAGGCATTTAGGTGTGGAACGCGACCGCGTCAATCGGGATTCTGCAGCACCGCTCGCGGATTCGAGCAACAGCCGCAATCGGCACGGACCGCGCTTCAGCGCCACGGCGCGTCGGCTCGCGCTTCCCTTATCGTCGCAGGCCGCACTCGTCGCGTTGCCGGCGAGGTGTGGCAGCTCCCTCCCCGCATTCGGGAGGTGGAATCCGCCAAGGTCGTCCAAGCACAGTGTGCGAACGCCGGGACCCGCTGGACAGCGGACGGATCCGGCGCCAGATCCGCGGGCAGCCCCTGGTGATCCGCGAGTGTCCCGATGTCCGCCGACCATGAGCCGCCCACCCTCGACGACGCCACCCTGGCCTTCGCGGGGCGCGTCTTCCAGTACGCTCGCATGGGGCACGCCGCGGAACTCGCCGAGCTGTTCGGCCAGGGCCTGCCGGCGAACCTGCGCAACGACAAGGGCGACAGCCTCCTGATGCTCGCCGCCTATAACGGACAGCCCGAGACCGTTCGGGTGATCCTGGAGGCCGGCGGCGACCCGGAACTCGCCAACGACCGCGGCCAGACCCCGCTCGCGGGCGCCGCCTTCAAGGGCGAGATCGAGATCGCCCGGATGCTGCTCGACCACGGCGCCCAGGTGGACGGCACGGGCGAGGGCAGCCGCACCGCCCTGATGACGGCAGCGATGTTCGACCGCACCGAGATCATCGAACTCCTGCTCGCGCGCGGCGCCGACCCGGACCGGCGCGATGCAGGGGGCCAGACCGCCGCCGAGATGGCGCAGGCGATGGGCGCGCAGAACGCGCCGGGACAGCTGGCGAAGGCGCCGCGATAGCGCGTCGCTCTCCCTCCGGGGAGCGGGAGCGCGGCACGGGCGATGATCGAACGGGAATACCAGGAGGACCCATGCTGTCGCGACTGACCGCGCTCGCTCTCGTCGCCCTCGGGGCCCTTCCCGGACATGCCGCCGACGCGGAGTGGCCGGCTTTCGGGCGCGACGCCACGAACCGGAACTTCTCGCCTCTCGCCGCCATCGACCGTGGCAACGTCGCGCGGCTGCGCCCGGCCTGGCTCTTCCAGACGGGGGTGACAGGCTACTTCCAGGCCCAGCCGGTGATGGTCGACGGCGCCCTCTACGTCTCGACCACCGGCAACAACGTCGCGGCGCTCGATGCGCGCACCGGCCGCCCCCTCTGGACCTACACGCATCGGGCGCGCACGGAAAAGATCTTCGGGCCGCCCTCGAACCGCGGCGTCGCGGTGGCGGGCGGGCTCGTCTACCAAGCCACCATGGACGGCCGCGTCGTCGCGCTCGACCAGCGGACCGGCGCCCTGGTCTGGGACCACGAGGCGGTGCGGCCCGAGGAGGGCGAGAGCGAGACGGCGTCCGGCCTCGCCCAGACGCTCGGCGGCAAGCCGGTGCAGGGCTCGAGCCGGCTCGGCTTCAAGATGCCGCCGCTGGTGGCCGAGGGGCTGGTGATCGTGGGCGTCACCGGCGCGGGCTACGGCCTGCACGTCGAGGACGAGCGCGGCGGGCTCGATGGCGGCGCGGTCGTCGGTATCGAGGGCGGCTACGGACGGCGCGGCTGGCTCGCGGCCTACGATGCCAGGACCGGCGCAGAGCGCTGGCGCTGGTACGTCACCAAGGAGGACGGGTGGGAGGGCGGCTTCGTCGAGAAGACCGCCGACGGCGAGCCGCTCCACCGCGACGTCGCCGCCGAGCGGGCGGCGGCGCCCGCACACCGGGAGGCGTGGCGGGTGGGCGGCGGCTCGCTCTGGATGACGCCGGCCTACGATCCCGATCTCGGCCTGATCTTTCTCGGCACCGGCAACCCGGCGCCGCAGAATTTCGGCCTCTCGCGGCCTGGCGACAACCTCTACACGATGAGCCTCGTGGCCCTCGACATCCGAACGGGCACGCTGCGCTGGCACCACCAGCAGGTGCCGCACGAGGAGTGGGGCTACGACGTGGCGAGCCCGCCCGTGTTGCTCGACTGGCGCGGGGCCGACGGGCGGACCGTCAAGGCCGTGGCCTCGGCAAGCAAGACCGGCTGGGTCTACGTGCACGACCGGGCGACCGGCGCGCTGCTGCAGCGCTCCGAGCCCCTGATTACCCAGAAGAACCTCTACCGGCCGCCGAGCCCGGAGGGCACCGTGGTCAGCCCCGGCCCGCTCGGGGCGGTGTCCTGGCCGCCGACCGCCTATGACGCGGGCACGGGACGCGCCTACCTCCAGGTCCGGCACGGGGCCGCGACCTACACGGTCAAGACGGTTGCAGGCGGCCCCGGGCGCCCGGAGATCCGCTACACCGAGACGAGCGAGGCGAGGGGCGAGCCGAGCTTCAGCACGCTCACTGCTCTCGATCTCGGCGGGAGCGGGCGGATCCTCTGGTCGGTCCGCGCGGGAAGCCGCCTGTCGGGCGGAACGCTGGCGACGGCCGGCGGCCTCGTCTTCTCGGGCGAGGAGGACGGCCATCTCGACGCGCACGACGCCGAGACCGGCAGAATCCTCTGGCGCTTCCAGTGCGGTGCCGGGATCAGCGGGCCGGCGGTGACCTACGCGCTCGACGGACGGCAATACGTGGCGGTTGCCGCGGGCGGCGCCTCCTTCACCAAGGCGTCGGGCTTCGGCACGGGGGATGCTCTTCTGGTCTTCGCGCTCCCCGAGTAAGGGGATATCGGGAGATCCCATGAGCACAGATACCTTGCCAGCCGTCGCGCTGGATCCGTTACCGGCCGAGACCGTCCAGCCGCGGGACCGCGGCGCGCCCGTCATCCGCACCATCGCGATGCCGTCCGACACGAACCCGGCCGGCGACATCTTCGGCGGCTGGCTGATGGCGCAGATGGATCTCGCCGCCGGCAACGTCGCGGCCCGGCGGGCACGGGGGCGCTGCGCCACGATCTCGGTGGAGGCGATGACCTTCCACAGCCCGGTCTTCGTCGGCGACGAGGTCAGCCTCTACGCCCGCATCCTCAAGGTCGGCCGCACCTCGATCCGGATCCATGTCGAGGTATGGCGCCGCGAGCGCGAGGGTGAGGCCACCCGCAAGGTGACGGAGGGGACCTTCACCTTCGTGGCGATCGGGCCGGACCGCCGGCCGCGGCCGGTGCCGCCGGAGGGGGCGGCGCCGGTCGACGCGCGCTGATCAGCGCTGCCGGATCGTCACCTGCTGACGGCCGGCAGCCTGCCCCTTCAGGAAGGCCGCCATCTCGGCGAGTACCGGCGCCTTCGAGCGAAAGGTGATGGAAAGGGCCAGCAGGGTGTCGCTGTGGTCGAGGCCCGGATAGATCCGCTCCTGCACCGGCACGTGGGCGCGGCGCAGCCGCTCGGCGAGGCTGCGGGTGTTGCGCGGGCGGACCACGGTGTCGGCCTCGCCGCTCGCCAGGAAGGCCGGTGGCGCGTTCGGGCCCGCGAAGGTCACGGGCTGGGTCGCCGCCTTGTCGGGCGCGTCGCCGAAGACCCGGACCGAGGTCTCGTGGTCGAAGGGCAGGAAGTCGTAGGGGCCGGACAGCCCCGCCACCGCCCGGATCGTGCGGGGATCGACCCCGGCGCCGCGCAGGTAGCGCGGGTCGAGCGCCAGCATCAGCGCGTTGTAGGCGCCGGCCGAGTGGCCCGCCAGCACGATGCGGCGCGGGTCGCCGCCGTAGGCCGCGATGTTGTCGCGCACCCAGGCGATCGCGCGTGCGCCGTCCTCTAGGAAGGCCGGGAACGGCGCCTCCGGGTAGAGCCGATAGTCGGGCACCACCGTCACGAACCCCTGCGCGGCGAGCGCCTGGCCGACGAAGGCGTAGTCGCCCCGCTGCCCGCTCTGCCAGGAGCCGCCGTAGAAGAACACGAGGACCGGCGCGTGCTCGACGGTTTTGACCGGCACGTAGACGTCGAGGCCGCCGCGCGGGCCTTCCGCGAAGGGAAGGTCCTGCGCCGCCTGCCGTCCGCCGGTGTCGCGCGGGCCGATCGCGTCGAACAGGGCGAGCGGCGAGCAGGCGGAGAGACCGAGCGCGCCGAGCACGAGGCAGAGCAGGCTGACGAGTCCGGTGAGAACGCGAATCATGCGGTGATCGATGGCCCCTTTGGTGCCTCAAGACCCGCGGCAGCGGGCGGATTCATGGCCGGATCGGGTCGGGATCGGGCAGGTGGATCGCGGCCGGCTCGGGCGCGTCAGGTCTTCAGCACGAGGCAGGCGCCGCCGACGCCGCGGATCTTGGCGCAGAGGCCGTCCGCGGCCTGCCGGCTCTCGGCCGGTATGCGGACCCGGTAGAAGGCGCGTGTGCCGCGGTTGCGGAAGCGGGTGCCGATGATCATCGGGCGCACGTCGCCGATCACCTTCGCGTAGGCCGAGCGGGCCCGCGAGAAGCTCGCCAGCGCAAGCGACTTCGAGAAGTTGCCCGCGAGCTGGATGCCCCAGGGCGCCACCGGCCCCTCGCTCGGGCCCGTGGCGAAGCGGTCGCCGCGGGACGGGATCCGCAGCGCCGCCGTGGTCTGCAGGCAGGTCTGCTGCGTCTCGATGACGGGCTCCGGCTTCGGCTCGGTCTTGGCTTCGCGCTTCTCGGGCCTGCCCTCGGGAAACTCGATCGCGCCCCCGCCCGCGCCGTTACGAAAATCTTCCGCCGGGCTCCCGGTGATCCAGAGCACGTAGGCCCGGGTCTCGGCCGGCAGGCCGCCGGTGCCCGCGAGCCAGTTCGTCACGCGCTGGGGACCGCCGTTGTAGGCCGCCGCGGCGAGCCCGAGATTGCCGAACTGGCGCTTGAGGTCGGCGAGCAGGTGCGCGGCGTGGGGGATCGCCTGCTCGGGATCGAACGGATCGGCGAGCCCGCGCTCACGCGCGGTGCCGGGCATGAACTGCGCCACCCCTTGGGCGCCCGCCGGGCTCACCACGCCGACCTTGAAGCTGCTCTCGCGCCAGATCAGCCGGGTCAGGAACGGCACCGGCAGGCCGCGGGCCTTGGCCGAGCCCTCGATCAGCCGGCAGAGAGCCTGCTCGACGGTCTCGGTCGCGCCCTCGGAGGGCACGGCGCGCGCCGGGCCGGCGAGCAGGAGCGCGCCGAGCGCGGCGAGAATCCAGGGATGCAAGGATGTCACGCCGCGGGTTCTAGCGCTGCGGGCGGCGCGATCAATGCGCGCGGCGGCCTCCCGCCTTCGCGGAAGGGGGAGGCCGGGCCTCGAGCGGGAGCGAACCGCGTTCGCCCTCCCGGACCCGCCGCGCTATAATCCGCCGACGCGCGGCACCTTCCGCCGCGCCCCGAACCCGCAGGCGCGATGCCGGACCCGCTGCTCTCCGTCGAGGATCTCTCGGTCACCTTCCCCGGCGGCACCCGGGCGGTCGATCGCGTCGGCTTCACCATCGCGCCGGGCGAGACCGTGGCTTTGGTCGGTGAGTCGGGTTCCGGCAAGTCTGTCACCGCGCTCTCGATCCTGCGCCTCGTCGACGGTGCGGCGGAGCTCTCGGGGACCATCCGCTTCAAGGACCAGGACCTGCTGGCGCTGCCCGAGCGCCGGATGCGGGCGGTGCGCGGCGCCGACATCACCATGGTGTTCCAGGAGCCGATGACCTCGCTCAACCCGCTTCACACGATCGAGCGGCAGATCGGCGAGGTGCTCTCCCTCCACCGCGGCCTCCGGGGGCGACAGGCCCGCGCCCGCATCCTCGAGCTGCTCGACCTCGTGGGCCTGCGCGACGCGGAGCGCCGCATGGGCGCCTACCCGCACGAGCTCTCCGGCGGCCAGCGCCAGCGCGTGATGATCGCGATGGCGCTGGCCTGCGAGCCGGACCTGCTCGTCGCCGACGAGCCGACGACGGCGCTCGACGTCACCGTGCAGGCGCAGATCCTCTCGCTACTGGCCGACCTACAGCGGCGGCTCGGCATGGCAATGCTGTTCATCACCCACGATCTTGGCATCGTCGAGCGCATCGCCGCGCGGGTCTGCGTGATGCTGAAAGGCCGGATCGTCGAGGCAGGGCCGACCGCGGATGTGTTCGGATCGCCGCAGCACGACTATACCCGCCGCCTGATCGCCTCCGAGCCGAAGGGCCGGGCCAACCCGGTGCCGGCCGACGCTCCGGTCCTGCTCCAGGCGGGGCCGCTGAAGGTCTGGTTCCCGCTGAAGGAGGGCCTGCTGCGGCGGACCACCGGCCACGTCCGGGCCGTAGACGGCGTCTCCCTCACCGTGCGGGCCGGGGAGACGGTCGGGATCGTGGGCGAGTCGGGCTCGGGCAAGACCACGCTCGGCCTCGCCCTGCTGCGCCTGATCGGCTCGGAGGGTCCGATCGTCTTCATGGGCCGCCCGATCGACGGGCTCTCCGTCGCGCAGATGCGGCCGCTCCGGCGCGACATGCAGGTGGTGTTCCAGGATCCCTACGGTTCGCTCTCGCCGCGGATGTCGGTGGCCGACATCGTGGCCGAGGGGCTGGTGGTGCAGGGCGAGCTTCGCTCCTCCACGGAGCGCCGGGCCGTGGTGGCGCGGGCGCTGCACGATGTCGGGCTCGACCCCGCCGTGATGGACCGCTACCCGCACGAGTTCTCGGGCGGCCAGCGCCAGCGCATCGCCATCGCGCGGGCGATCGTCCTGAGGCCCCGCTTCGTCGTGCTGGACGAGCCGACCTCGGCCCTCGACCGCTCGGTCCAGGCCCAGATCGTCGCGCTGCTGCGCGACCTCCAGCGCGAGCGCGGCCTCGCCTACCTGTTCATCAGCCACGACCTGAAGGTGGTGCGCGCGCTCGCCAACCACGTTCTCGTCATGCAGAACGGGCAGGTCGTTGAGGAGGGGCCGGCGGAAGCGATCTTCGCGGCGCCCCGGACCGCCTACACCCGCACCCTGTTCGCGGCCGCCTTCAACCTGAAGAGCGAGGCGATCGCCGAGCTGGAGCCGGCCTGACATGGCCCGCGCCCTCCTCATCGTGCTCGATTCCGTCGGCATCGGCGGCGCGCCCGACGCCGCCGCCTACGGCGATGCGGGCGCCGACACGCTCGGGCACATCGCGGAGGGCTGCGCCGGGGGCGCGGGCGACCGTGCGGGCCTTCGGAGCGGCCGCCTACGCCTGCCGCACCTCGCCACCCTCGGTCTCGGTCTCGCTGCGGCGGGCGCGAGCGGTCGCGTGCCGCCGGGCCTGGAGATCGCGGGTCCGGCGCGAGGGGCGTGGGGCCACGCCGTCGAGACCGCCGCCGGCAAGGACACGCCGTCGGGCCACTGGGAGATCGCCGGCCTGCCGATGCGTGAGCCCTGGGGCCACTTTCCCGACACGCGCCCCGCCTTCCCGGAGGCGCTGACCCGCGCGCTGATCGAGCGCGGCGGTATCCCCGGCATCCTCGGCGACTGCCACGCGGCGGGCGCGGCGATCGTGGCGCGGCTCGGGGCCGAGCACCTGCGGACGGGCCGGCCGATCTGCTACACCTCCGCCGACAGCGTGTTCCAGATCGCGGCCCACGAGGAGGCCTTCGGGTTGGAGCGCCTGTACGACCTCTGCCGCACCGCCCGCGCGCTCTGCGACGATTACCGGATCGGCCGCGTCATCGCGCGTCCCTTTCTGGGCGACGCGGAAACGGGGTTCCGGCGCACCGGGAACCGCCGGGATTTCGCCGTCGCGCCGCCCGGCGAGACCCTGCTCGACCTGGCGAGCGGCCGCGCCGTGGTCAGCGTCGGCAAGATCGGCGACATCTTCGCCCACCGCTCGACCGGCCGCGAGGTGAAGGCCGCCGGTAATCGGGCCGGCCTCGACGCGGCGCTCGCGGCGTTTCACGATCTGCCCGAGGGCGGCCTCGTCTTCCTGAACCTCGTCGATTTCGACACCGAGTATGGGCACCCGCGCGATCTGCCGGGCTACGCCGCCGCGCTGGAGGCGTTCGACGCGCGCATCCCCGAGATCGATGCGATTCTGCGGCCGGGCGACCTCTGCCTGATCACAGCCGATCACGGCAACGACCCGACCTGGACCGGCACCGACCACACCCGCGAGCAGGTTCCGGTCCTGGCCTTCGGCCCCGGCATTCCTGCGGGGCCCGTCGGGCGCCGGGCGAGCCTTTCGGATATCGGCGCGACGGTGGCGCGCCATCTCGGCCTTCCGAAGCTCGCGGCGGGCCACGCATGGTGGTGAGTGTTCGTTAGCCAGGGAGGACGGGGTGCGGGAGGACGAGGATCGGGTGCGCAAGGCGCCCACGCACGAGGTCGGCCAAGCGCTCGACGCGCTCTCGGTCGATGATCTCGCCGAGCGGATCGACCTGCTGCGTCGGGAGATCGCGCGGCTCGAGGCAGCCCGCGCCGCCAAGGAGAGTGCGCGCGGCGCGGCAGACGCATTCTTCAAGCGCTGAGGGCATTCCATGCGCCCTCGCCGGCCACGGCACTCCCTCCCCCCTCCGAGGGGAAGGGAGTGCGGTGGCATCGGCCGATGCACACGACCTTAAACGGTTCCGTATACGGGGACCCACCGCGCTCGACGGGCAGCGGCTCTACAGCGTCTTCTCCACCAGCCCCTCGATCCACTCCACCTGCGTCTCGCCGACCGAGCGGCCGGTCTCGGCGGCGCCCTTGAAGGCGATCAGGGTGCTCTGCATCCGGGCATCGAAACGGCGCAGCAGATCCTTCTGCGTATCGAAATCGATCGTGAAGACGCGCAGATCACGGAACCGCGGCTCGGCCGCCAGCCGCGCCAGGATCGGCTTCTGCGCCTTGCAGATCGGGCACCAGGGCGCCGAGACCGCCACGAGGATCGGCGCTCCCGCCCGCTGGGCGACCGCGAAAGCCTCCGCCTCGAAGGGCACGACCTCGCCGGCCCGGGCGGGAGCGGCGATCACGGTGAGGAGCGCAGCGAGCGCAACGATCCGGCGACGGGTGAGCATGGCGTGTCCTCGCGGGCTCCGGGGCCCTGTCCGATTCCTGTTCGCCGCGGGCCGCGGCGGGTTACGCAGCCGCCTCACGCGCCGGATTCAAGCTGCGCCGCGCATCTGTCCGGCGCGGTGACTGTCGAGGAACGCTTGGACCGCCGGCCAGCGCCCGAGGAAGGCCGAGACGATGGCCGGGTCGAAGTGCTGGCCCGCGGCCTCGACGAGGTACTGGCGGGCGCGCTCGGGCGGCCAAGCCTGCTTGTAGGGGCGCTCGGTGGTCAGCGCGTCGAAAACGTCCGCCACGGCCACGACCCGGCCGGAGAGCGGGATGGCCTCGCCGGCCAGGCGGTGCGGGTAGCCGGTGCCGTCCCAGCGCTCGTGGTGGCTCAGCGCGATCTCGGCCGCCAGTCGCATCACCGGCGAGGCGCTGCCGCCCAGGATGCGCCAGCCCCGCTCGGCGTGCCGCTCCATCTCGCGGCGCTCCTCCACCGTGAGCAGGCCGGGCTTGAGCAGGATGGCGTCCGGCACGCCGATCTTGCCGACATCGTGCATGGTCGCGGCAAGGCACAACTGACGCCGCTCCGTCGGCGGCAGATGCAAGGCCTCGGCGATGAGGCCGACATAGGCCGAGACGCGGGCGATGTGGTCGCCCGTGTCGGTGTCCCGGTTCTCGGCCGCGCGCATCAGCGTGGAGACGATCTCGCGCTCGCGCTCCTCCACCAGGGCGACCGCGGCGGCGACCTCCCGGGCGAGTTCGGCGGCGTGGTCGCGCTGCACCATGTGCGCCCGCGCGAGGGCGAGGAGGTTCGATACGCGCGCCCGGATCTCGACCGGGTCCGCCGGCTTGCCGAGGAAGTCGGTGGCGCCAGCCTCCAGCGCCTCACGGCGGAGCGAGCGCTGATCGTAGCTCGTCACCATGACGATCGGCAGACTCGCGAGGCCGGGCACCCGCCGCACCGCTCGGATGACCTCGAGCCCGTTCATGCCGGGCATCTCGTAGTCGGTGATGAACACGCCGATCTCGGGCGCGCGCGCAGCCGCGAAGGCGATCGCCTCGGCGGGCGCGGTGAAGTCGTGGGCCACGCAGCCTGCGATCGGTTGCAGCGCGGTGACGGTGAGGAGGTTGTTCATCTCGCCGTCGTCGAGCACCACGGCCCGCAGGACGCGTTCGTCCGGCATTCCCAACTCCGATCGCCCGATCGCCTCCGTCGATCTGAGCGGGAAATGGTGCACAAACCGTGACGGCCGGCAGCATTTCGCGCCGCCGGGCCCATGAAAATCCCGGATATCCTGCTCGATACGGTGACCGGTCGTCTCACGAGATCGCACCCCGATGCGCATCCCGCCCTCCATGACTGTCGATCCCGGCAGAATTGAATGGCATGGAAGTAGGACGACTGTGAGTTGCGAGCCCCGAACGAGATCGGAGCTCGCCGCCCGGCATCCCGAGCCGGGAACGAGATCGCCTCCCCATCCCGACTTAAGGCTCACCCGCCTCCCGCCGCTGCCGCTCCTCGGCGACGAGCGCGGCCCTGTCCTCAGGCGTCACCGCCTCCAGGGTTCGGCGGATGCGCAGCCCCCGCGTCGGCTCCCCCTCCCGCATCACCAGCACGATCGTCTCAAGATCGGGACAGCCGGGATCCGCGCAGGCGATCTCGTTGACGGTGAGCGCATCGCACGGTCCGAGACCGAGAGCGTCTCGCAGGTCCTGCTTGAGGCGGGATGCCAGCGTCGCCCGCTCCGCCGAGCGGGTC
>NZ_LSIX01000716.1:0-1763 GCF_001556475.1 Methylobacterium sp. CCH5-D2
GCTCCGGGAAAGCCGCGATCCCGCGCTCGCCCGCCACGGGCTCACCCAGGCGCTGTTCAACCTGCCGCCGGGCGACTTCGCGGCGGGCGAGCGCGGGATCGCGGCTTTCCCGGAGCGCTTCGACGAGCTGACGGCGGGCGTCGAGACGGGCTTGCGCTACGCCGAGGCCACGGGCGTCGCCCGCCTGCACCTGATGGCGGGCCTCGCCGACCCGCGCGACCCGCGGGCGCGGGACGCCTACCGCCGCGCCGTGACCTGGACGGCCGAGCGGCTCGCCGAGCGGGGCCTCGACCTCGTGCTGGAGCCGATCAACGCCCGCAACATGCCGGGCTACTTCCTGGGTGATTTCGGCGCCGCCGCCGCGCTGATCCGGGAGCTCGAGCTGCCGAACCTGAAGCTCCAGTTCGACCTCTACCACTGCCAGATCCTGCACGGGGACGTCACGATGCGGCTGCGCGCGCTGATGCCGCTGATCGGCCACGTCCAGACCGCGAGCGTGCCCGACCGGCACGAGCCCGGCACCGGCGAGATGAACGACGCCTTCCTCTTCGCCGAACTCGACCGGCTCGGCTACGCGGGCTTCGTCGGCTGCGAGTACATCCCGGCCGCCGGAACGGTCGAGGGCCTCGGCTGGTTCGCGCCCTACCGCGCCGCCCGGGGAGACGCCCGATGACGCGCCCCGTGCCCCTCGCCCTCGGCTGCGTGGCGGACGACTACACGGGCGCCTCGGATCTCGCCAACACCCTGACCAAGGCGGGCTTGCGCACCGTCCAGACCATCGGCATCCCGGCCGACGACCTCGCGCTGGGCGAGGCCGACGCGGTCGTCGTCGCCCTGAAGAGCCGCTCGATCGAGCCGGGGCGCGCTGTCGCCCTGTCGCGGGCGGCCGACGCGTGGCTGCGCGGGCGCGGCGCCCGCCACGTGATGTTCAAGGTCTGCTCGACCTTCGATTCGACGGACAGGGGCAATATCGGCCCCGTCCTCGACGCGCTGCGAGCGGATGCGGGCGAGGCCGTCGCCCTCGTCACCCCGGCCTTTCCGGAGACCGGGCGCAGCGTCTACCAGGGCCACCTCTTCGTGGGCGCCGTGCCGCTGGACGAGAGCCCGCTGAAGGACCATCCCCTCAACCCGATGCGGGATTCGAACCTCGTGCGGGTGCTCGCCCGCCAGAGCGCGGCCCCGGTCGGGCTCGTGGACGTCGCGACCGTGGCGCGGGGGGCGGACGCCGTGCGCGCCCGCCTCGAGGCGCTGGCCGCGGAGGGTGTCGGCGCGGCGATCGCCGACGCGATCTTCGACGCCGACCTGGAAATCCTCGGACACGCCGCGCTCGCCCACCGGGTCTCGTGCGGCGCCTCCGGCCTCGGCCTCGGCCTTGCCCGGGCTCTTGCAAGCCCCGGAGCGCCCGACCCGGCCGCCGACGTTCTGGCCGAGCCGGTCGGCGGGCTCTCCGCCTGCCTCGCGGGCAGCTGCTCGCGGGCGACGCTGGAGCAGATCGCGGCGGCGGAAAGCCTGATGCCGGTGCTGCGCCTCGATCCCGAGCGCCTGATCGGGCGCGCGGACGGCGTGGACGCGGCCATCGCCTGGGCGGGCGAGCACCTCGGGCAGGGCCCGGTCCTGATCGCCAGCAGCGCCGACCCGGAGGCGGTGCGCGCGCTGCAGGCCCGTCACGGCGTCGAGGCCGCCGGCCACGCCATCGAGGGCGCGCTGGCGCGGCTCGCCGCCGCCCTGGTGGAGCGCGGCGTGCGCCGGCTCGTCGTGGCGGG
>NZ_LSIX01000717.1:0-5728 GCF_001556475.1 Methylobacterium sp. CCH5-D2
GCGCGAGGCCGCCGGTGAGCTGGCCCACCGCCTCCATCTTCTGCGACTGGCGCAGGGCCGCCTCGGCGCTCTCGCGGGCGGCGACCTCCTCGGCGACCCGCCGCTCCAGCGTCGCGTTGAAGGCTTCCAGCGCCGCCTTCGCGCGCAGCTCCGCCTCGATGTTGCGCGCCTCGATCACCGTGCCGATGGGACGGCCCGCCTCGTCGCGGATCGGGCTCGCCGTGAAGGCGACGGGGTAGAACGAGCCGTCGCGGTGGACGAAGACCTCCTCGCCCTGCTCTTGGTTGTTCTCCGGGAAGGCCTGGTCGATCGGGCACTCGCAGAGCGGGTAGGGCGAGCCGTCGGGGCGGGTGTGGTGCACCACGTCGTGGAGCGCGCGGCCCGCGGTCTCTGCGAGGGCGTAGCCCGTGAGGGCCTCGGCCGCGCGGTTCATGTAGGCGCAGTGCTGGCGCTCATCCATCAGGAAGATCGCCTGGGTGGTGTTGTTGAGGATGGCGTCGAGCCGGCGCGTCGCCTCGACCAGGCGCTGCTCGGCGATCTTGCGGTCATGGATGTCGGCGACCGAGCCGATATAGCCGAGGAAGCCGCCGTCCTCGGCCATCCGCGGCTCGGCCGCGTCGATGAACCAGCGGTAGCGCCCGTCCGCCCCACGAAGACGGTATTCCAGGCGGAACGGCGCCTGCCGGGCGTTGGCGGCCAGGAACGTCTCGCCCGACCAGCCGCGGTCGTCCGGATGCACCGCATCGAGCCAGCCGAGGCCCAGCCCCTCCGCCTCGCTCTGGCCCGTATAGGCGTACCAGCTCCGGTTGAGGTAGGTGCACGTCCCGCTCGGGTCCGTCACCCACATCATCACCGGGGCGTGGTCGGCCATGTTGCGGAAGCGCGCCTCGCTCTCCGCAAGGCGTGTCTCGGCGACCTTGCGTGCGCCGACGTCGATGGCGGTGCCGGTGAAGCGCAGGCAGCGCCCCCCCTCGTCGAACTGGCCGCGCCCCTTCGCGGCGACCCAGCGGACGACGCCGTCGTCGAGGCCGAGCGTCCGGTACTCGACATCGTAGAGGGCGCGCCGCGCCGGATCGAGCGCGGCCTCGAGCGCCTTCTGCGTCGCCGCCCGGTCGTCCGGATGCAGGGCGGCCTCGAAATCGGCCCGGACGATCGGCCGATTGTCGCCGACCCCGAACATCGCCCGCACACGTGCGTCCCAGAACAGACGCCCGCTCCCGCAGTCGAGGTCCCACAGGCCGATCTCGGCGGCGTCGGCCGCCATGCGCAGGCGCGCCTCGCCCTCGCGCAGCCGCTCCTCGGCGGCGCGTCGCGCGGTGGATTCGAGAAACAGCACGGCGAAGCGATCGCCTCCGAGCGGGCTGGCGTGACCCTCGTACCAGCGGTCGAACAGGTCCACGCGCCGCGAGAAGGCGACGGTCTCGCCCTCCGTCACCGCGCGGGCGACGTCGGCGATCCAGACATCCTCGATGCCCGGGATCAGCTCGCGGAGCGTGCGGCCCACGGCCCGCTCGCGCGGGATCCCGACGAGGCGCTCCCAGGCCGGGTTCACGTCGAGGTAGCGCCAGTCGATCACGGCGCCGCCCGCGTCGCGCACCACCTCGCCGATCAGCAATCCCTCGTGCAGCCGCTCGAACAGGCCGCGCCACAGCGCCTCGCCCTCGTGCGCCGCCCCCCCGGCCCGCACCGTCGCCCCGCCTTCCACCGTCAAATCGTCTCCTGCCGCGCCGGGGGCCTCGCCCTGAACGCCCCGCCGCGGGCGCTGTTCCACCCTTAATCGACCAGCGCCGCGTAGGTCATCACCCTGAGCTCCTTGCGGATCGGCAGGGCCGAGGAGGGGATGAGCTGCGTCAGGAGCACCACCGCCATGTCCTCGGACGGGTCGATCCAGAAGGCCGTCGAGGCGAGCCCGCCCCAGGCGCACTCGCCGGGGCTCCCCAGGATCTGGGCGCGGGCGGGATCGAGCATCACCGAGAAGCCGAGGCCGAAGCCGATCCCGTCGTAGGAGGTCTCGGCGAAGCGCGGCGTGCCCATGGCGGCCAGATCGCCCCGCAGGTGGTTCGTCGTCATCAGCGCCACGGTCTTGCGCCCGAGGAGCCGCACCCCGTCGAGCACGCCCCCGTTCAGGACGAGGCGGCAGAAGCGCAGGTAGTCGGAGGCCGTCGAGACGAGGCCGCCGCCGCCGGACGCGATGGCGGGCGGCTCGGCGAACACGGTCTCGCGCGCGTCGTCGTACTGGGTGAGCCGGCGCTCCCGGTCGTAGACGTAGCAGGCCGCGAAGCGGTCGCGGTTCTCCGGCCGGACGTGGAAGTCGGTGTCGTGCAGGCCGAGCGGGCGGATCACCCGCTCGCGGAGGTAGTTGGCGAAGTCCCGCCCCGACACCACCTCGACGAGGCGCCCGAGCACGTCCGTGGCGACGCTGTAGTTCCAGGCCGCGCCCGGATGGGCGAGGAGCGGCAGGCCGGCGACGATCCGGGTCACCTCGGCGAGGGTGGCGTCGGTGCGCAGGTAGTCCGCGCCCTGCTCCCGGTAGAGCGCGTCCACCAGCGTCGCCTCCATGAAGCCGTAGGTGAGGCCGGCCGTGTGGGTGAGGAGGTCGCGGATCGTGATCATGCGGCACGCCGGCTCGGTCTCGAGCTTGGCCCGGTTGCCGCCGGTCGCGACGCGCATGGCGGAGAATTCCGGCAGGAAACGCGCCACCGGGTCGTCGAGCTGGAAGCAGCCCTCCTCGTAGAGCTGCATCACCGCCACCGAGGTGAGCGGCTTCGTCATCGAGTAGATGCGCGCGACCGTGTCGAGACGGAAGGGCGTGCCCCGCTTCAGGTCGGCAAGGCCATGGGCCCGCGCGAAAGCGAGTTGCCCGCGCCGCATCACCGAGACCGAGAGGCCGGCGAGACGCCCGTCATCGACCAGCCGGCGCATCCAGCCGTCCACGCGCTCGAGCCGCTCAGGACAGAGGCCGAGATCCTTCGGGTCCGCCGAAACCTGCATCGCCACACCTCGCGCAACGGGCTGATGATGCGCGAGGTATAGCGGGGCGGGCCTGCCTGGCGAGCCCTGCGCGGCCCGGGGTCCATGGTCCAGGGTCCGGCGTTTGCGGCGCCGCGGGGCACCGTGCTAGCTCGGACGCGATCCTTGCCTGGCCGGAGCCCGCGCGTGAGCCTTGCCCTGTTCCTCGATTTCGACGGCACCCTCGTCGAGATCGCGCCGCGGCCGGACGCGGTGCAGGTCGATCCGGATCTCGTGCGCACCCTGGAACGCCTGCGCGAGCGGCTCGGCGGCGCGCTCGCCATCGTCACCGGGCGCCCGGTCGGCGTCATCGACGATTTCCTGAAGCCCGGCCGCTTCGACGTCGCCGGCCTGCACGGGGTCGAGCGCCGCACCGACGGCGTGCTGAGCGGCGGGCGGGCCGAGGACCATCCGGACCTACGCGCCGAGGTGCAGCGCCTGCAGGCCCGGCTCGCCGACCTCGACGCGGTGCTGATCGAGGACAAGGGCGCCTCGGTCGCGGTGCACTGGCGCCTCGCCGCGCCGGACGATGCCGCCCGCGCCGAGGCGATCGTCAAGACGGCGGCTGCCGCGCTCGGCGCCGCGTACCGGCTGCAGCTCGGCAAGGCCGTCGGCGAGATCGTGCCCGCGAGCGCCACGAAGGGCCACGCCATCCGGGCCTTCATGGAGGCCGCCCCCTACGCGGGCCGGCGCGCGGTCTTCCTCGGCGACGACCGCACGGACGAGATCGCCTTCGCGTCCGTCAACGAGGACGGCGGCGTCTCGGTGCGGGTCGGCGAGAGCGACACGATCGCGACCCGGCGGCTCGCCGATCCGGCCGCCGTGCGCCAGCTTCTCACCGCCTGGGCGGACGGCGCGCCCCTCGACCCGGACGTCCTTCCGGGGGCCTGAATGGAAACCGGAGATGCGGTTCCAACATCACCTCCGCTTTCCCGGACGCCCGGAGCGTCAGCGGAGGGTGATCCGGGACCCAGCCCATGAAGGCGCGAAGCGTCCGAATGCTGCACCGTTGCTGGAGGTCGAGCCGTTGCGCGGCCCTTCCTGTGCTGGATCCCGGATCACCTTCCACTTCGTTCCAGGTGTCCGGGAAAGGGCAGGGTTTCAGCCGCCGGGATCCCCCAGCATCGGTGGTCACTGCCCCCCCCGCCGTCCGGGGCTAGAGGAGAGCGGTCCGCATGTTCGAGTTCCCGGTCCTCGTCGGCGATATCGGCGGCACCAACGCGCGTTTCGCGCTGGTGCCGGAGACGGGTGCGGAGCCCCGGATGCTCTCGCACGAGCCCACCCACGGCCATCCCGACCCCACGAGCGCGATCCGCGCGGCCCTCGCCAAGGGGGCGGAGGCGGCGGGCGGGCGAGGGCCGCGCTCGGCGATCCTCGCCATCGCTGGCCGGGTGGACGGACCGGAGATCCAGCTCACCAACGCGCCCTGGCTCGTGGCGCCGGCCCGGATCGGGCCGGATTTCGGGCTCTCGCGCGCGGTCGTCGTCAACGACTACGTGCCGGTGGCGGCGGGCGCGGCCGACATCGCGCCGACCGACCTCACGCCGATCGGCCCGTGCAAGGACCGCCCCGTGGAGGCGCCCGCGGGCGCCCGCGTGGTGCTCGGCCCCGGCACCGGCTTCGGCGCCGCCGCGCTCGTGCCCTACGGCGACCACCTCGCCATCGTCTCCACGGAGGCGGGCCACACCGATCTCGGGCCGATGACGCCCGACGAGGAGGCGATCTGGCACGTGCTGGAGCGCGCCGAGGGCCGCATCACCGTCGAGACGGTGCTGTCCGGGCCCGGCCTCGCGCGGCTGCACGCGGCCGTGAGGCACGTCCGCACCGGGGCGCCCGCCGAGCGGATCGACCCGGCCGCCGTCACCGAGGCCGGGCTCGCGGCTTCCGACCCGCACGCGGCCGAGGCGCTCGCCCTGTTCGGGCGCATCCTCGGCCGGGTCTGCGGCAACCTCGCGCTCACCTTCCTGGCGACCGGCGGCGTCTATATCGGCGGCGGCATCGCGCCGCGGATCGTGCGGGTGCTGCAGGAGGGCGACTTCCGCCCCGCCTTCGAGGACAAGGCCCCCTTCGCGGCGATGATGCGCGAGATCCCGACGAGCGTCATCACCGTGCAGGACCCGGCCCTCACCGGGCTCGCGGCGCTGGCGAGCGAGGGCGAGCGCTTCGTCTACCACGCCTCCGAGTGGCGGCAGGGCTGAGGCCGTGGCGTCCGACGCGATCACGGATCTCGGCGCCGTCGCGCTGGCGGCGGCGATCGGGTCCGGCCAGGTCTCCTGCGCGGAGGTGATGCGGGCCTATCTCGACCGGATCGAGCGCCTGAACCCGCGCGTCAACGCGATCGTCGGGCTCCAGGACCGCGCCGGGCTCCTGCGGCAGGCCGAGGCCCGCGACGCGCAGCTCGCCCGCGGCGAGCCTGCGGGCCCGCTGCACGGCTTTCCGCTGGCGGTGAAGGACCTCGACCCGGTCCGCGGCCTGCCCTTCACGCAGGGCTCGCCGATCTTCCGCGACCGCGTGGCCGAGACCGACTCGATCATGGTCGCGCGGCTGCGCGCGGCCGGGGCGATCTTCGTCGGCAAGACCAACGTGCCGGAATTCGGCCTCGGCTCGCACAGCTTCAACCCGGTCCACGGCGCGACCGGCAACGCCTACGATCCCGCGCTCAGCGGCGGCGGATCGAGCGGCGGCGCCGCCGTGGCGGTGGCGCTGCGGCTCCTGCCTG
>NZ_LSIX01000718.1:0-740 GCF_001556475.1 Methylobacterium sp. CCH5-D2
GGCGACGCCTTCCGGCTCACCGCCGGCTGCGACAAGCACCTCGCCACCTGCCGCGACCGCTTCGCCAACGCGCTCAACTTCCAGGGCTTCCCCCACATGCCGGGCAACGACTTCGTGGTGGCGGGCATGGCCCAGTCGGGCCTCGACGGCGGGAGCCTGTTCCGATGAGCGCCACGGTCACGGTCACGGTCACGGGCGCCGCCGCCGCCGCCGAGGCCCGGCTCTGGCTCGGCACGCCCTACCGGCACCAGGCCGCCCTGCGGGGCGTGGGCTGCGACTGCCTCGGGCTGGTGCGGGGCGTCTGGCAGGGGCTCTACGGCTCCGAGCCGGAGGCGCCCCCGCCCTATTCGGGCACCTGGGCCGAGTCGGCGCCCTCAGGCAGCGAGCCGCTCATGGAGGCGGCCGCGCGCCACCTCGTCCCCGTGCCGGGACCGCTCGCCGACTACCGGGCCGCGCCCGGCGACGTGCTGCTCTTCCGCTTTCGCGCCCACCTGCCGGCCCGGCACTGCGCCGTCGCGACGGGGCCGGACCGGATGATCCACGCCCACGACCGCGCCCGCGTCGCCGAGGTCGCGCTCACCCCCTGGTGGCGGCGCCACTGCGCGGGCGCGTTCCGCTTCCCCCCGATCCGTGGCCTCACGCAGCCCTGACGGTGGCGAGGAAGCGCTCGACCTCCGCCGAGAGATGCTCGGACTGGCGCGACAGCTCGGAGGCGGCGGCGAGCACCTGGGAGGCGGCAG
>NZ_LSIX01000719.1:0-8693 GCF_001556475.1 Methylobacterium sp. CCH5-D2
CCCCCGAAACGGGCGCCAGCCATGGCCGGCAGCCCAGCCGCAGCGCGAGCGCCGCAGAGGCGGTCTCCCTAGCACATCCGGGCGCCGAGCGCCCCCCCTTTGATCGCGAGATCGCCATGACCGACTGGAAGCGGATTCTCCGCGCCGTCGCGCCGAACGCGCGCGCCGACATCATTGCGGCCTTCGCGGCCGACGACGCGCTCCTCTCCGACACGCTCGATTCGCCGCTCCGGATCGCGCACTTCCTCGCGCAGGTCGTGCCGGAGAGCCAGTCCCTCACCCGGCTCGAGGAGAACCTGAGTTACTCGGCAGAGCGGCTCTGCAAGGTCTGGCCGAAACGCTTTCCCACGCTAGCCGCCGCCAAGCCGTTCGCGAAGAACCCGAAGGCGCTCGCCGAACGGGTCTATGGCGGCCGCGAGGGTAACGTGCATCCGGGAGACGGCTGGCTGTTTCGCGGCCGCGGTCTCGGGATGCTGACCTTCCGGAACAACTACCGGGCCCACGGCTTCGAGGCGAACCCGGGCGCGCTCTCCCAGCCACGCGTCGCGCTGCGCACGGCCCTCAGCTTCTGGGTCGCGAACGACTGCGCCGCCTACGCCGACCGGGACGACGTCGTCGGCCTGCGGCGGGTCTGGAACGGCGGGCAGATCGGCATCGCCGAGACCCGGGCGACGCTCGCCAAGGCCAAGGCCGTGCTGCGCACGCTCCCGGCCCAGGCGAAGCTGAAGGCCCTGCGCTACCCGGTCGGCGCGGTGGACGGCGATCACGGCGACCGCACCACCGGCGCCGTGCAACTCCTGCAGAAGCGGTCCGGCCTGCCGGTCACGGGCGAGCTCGACGACGATACGCTCGCCGCCCTCGACACCGCCGAGCCGCTCACGGTGCCGAAGAAGGACGCGGACCTCTCCAAGAGCCGCACCGTCCAGGGCGCGGGCGTCGCCGGCACCTTCGGGTTCGCCGAACTCGCCCAGAGCGCGGGCGAACTGAAGGACCAGGCCGAGAGCGCCCACGCGCAGATCTCGGCCGGGACCGTCTTCGGCCTCGTCATGGGTGGGCTGATCCTCGCGGGCGCCGCCTACGCGATCTACGCGCGCTGGGACGACGCCGGCCGGCCGCTCCCGAGCTTCCTCGTCCGTCGATTCCCCCGCCTCACCGGAGTCTCCGCCTGATGTTCGACTTCTCGCCCAGTGCGATCCTCCTCGCGCAGCCCTGGCTCGCGCCGCTCTACGTGGCGTGGCTCGCCTTCGCGCCCGCCGCGTGGTCGCTCGCCGCGGTCGGCGGCGCGCTGGTCGCCGCCTCGCTCCTCGGCGCCGCGTGGCTGCCGGGCTTCATCCGGCGCCCTGCGCTCTGGGGCGGGGTCGCCGCCATCGTCGTCGGGCTCGGCTGGCAGGCGGTGCAGGCTGAGGCCGTGCGCCGAACCGAGCGCGCCGCGCACGAACTCAGCCTCGCCGCCGAGCGGGCCCGCACGGAGCAGGCCGAGCAGATCACCCGCGACATCGCCGGCCAGGCCGTGAAGGACCTCGACGCCGAGCAACGCGCCAACGCCAAGCTGAAGGAACTCCTCCGTGATGCCCAGACGCGCCCGGGTGCCGATCGCCCTCTGCTCTCTCGCGACGATGCTCGCCGGCTGCGTGGGCTCTGAGCGGCCCGCACCGCTCGACCTGCGCGCGCCCGAAATTCGGATCACGCTGCCTGCAGCGCCCGAAAGCGTCGGACCGTGCCTCGCCCGCAGCTTCCCCGACATTCCGGACAGGGCCCTGAACCGCGTCGACCTGATGCGGATCATCGGCGAGGCGAAGCTCCAGGATCGCATGAAGGCGGCCTGCGGCGCGCGCGCAGTCGCGTGGATTGAGAAGGTCCGCGCCGCCTACGCCCGCTGACGACCCCTCTCCCTAATCGGGAGAGGGCCCCGCCCTCCCCACGCTGCGGGGGAGGCACACAAGCGCCCGCCGAGACGGAGCGCCCATCGCCCGTCTTCGGGATCATCGCCGTGACCACACAGCACATGCAGCAACAGCAACAGCAGCCCTTCGGGCCCGGGGGCGACTACGCCGAGCGACTCGTCCGCGTCGAGCGCGATGTCGCCGGGCTGAAGGAGGGGATGAGCAACCTCGCCACGACCGTCGACAAGGGCTTCCGGGAACTCACGGGCGACCTGAAGGCCCGGTCCGGCATCAACTGGGCTCCGATCTCCATCCTCGTCACGGTGCTCGGCCTGATCGGCACCGGGGGCGTCGCCTACCTGAACGCCGGGCAATCCCGGCTTGAGGTGGCGATCAGCAAGCAGGAGTTGCGAGCCGAGCGCTTCGTGCCGCGCGAGGATCTCGAGGCCCGGTTCACCACTCTCGGCCAGCGGCGCGACGATCTTCAACGCCTGAGCGATGCTCGGGTCGAGCGGATTGAGCGCGACGTTGAGGCCCTGTCGAAGCAGGTGGTCCCCCGGGGCGAACACGAGCAGACCTGGGCCGGCCAGCGCTCGCGCGATGACGGTCTCCAGCGCCAACTCGACACGCTGCGCCAGGAGCTCGCCTCGCTGAACACCCCTCGGGACACGATCCAGAGCATCATGCGCCGCCTGGACGAGATCGAGCGCCGCCGCACCGCGCCCTGACGACCCCAGGCGCGCGGGCCCGCCCCGCGCCTGCCCCTCCCCGCTTCCCCTCCCGAGGATTCCCGATGCCCGCAGCGCGCTCCGCTCCGGCCGACCTGGATCAGGCGCGCCGCGAGGTCGATACCGTCACGGCCTGCCTGCGGGAGGGCTTCCCGCCCGTCTCCCCGGCGGGCTGCACCACGACCAAGAGCGCGGTACGGGTGGCGGCGGACCGGCTCGGCGTGGATCGCCGCTCGCTGGCGGAGCGGATCGGGACGCCGGAGCGGCCCGGGTCGCACGCGCGGCGGTTCGACGGGCTTGCTCCCGACTGGTCGGCCTACGCGAAGGGCCAGGCGGAGCGGGGCGAGCTCGGCACGAAGCCCGTGCTGCCGGGTTTTGTGATCCGCGAAACAGTCACGAGGCTCGACAAGCACGGCGCCTACGCGGGTGAGACTATCCGGCAGGCGCCGGCCACCGGTGGGCCCTACGAACTGCCGACCGGGTTCAAGCTGAAGCGCGTCACCGCGAAGGTCGACGCGCACGGGCGGCTGCAGACGCAGTGGCTGAAGGGTGCGGAGGACGCGTTCGACCCGCTCGCCTTCGCGGCCGAGCTGCGGGCGGCGATGCTGGACGCGCGGGGCTCCGCCCCGATGGCATCGGCGCCGGCCGCTCGGGATGATGATCTGCTCACCGTCTACGTCGTCCCCGACCTCCATTTGGGTATGCTGGCTCACGGTCAGGAATGCGGTGAGGACTACGACCTCCGCATCGCCGCCGCGATGATGCGCCGGGAGATGGACCGGCTGCTCAGCATGGCGCCACCCTCCCGGCACGCCGTCGTGCTGTTCCTGGGCGACTTCTTTCACGCCAACGACCAGAAGAACGCCACGCCGCGCAGCGGGCACACGCTGGACGTCGATTCCCGCTGGCGGAAAACCTACGGCGTCGGCGCGCGCGTCGCGATCGGTGCGGCCACCGCGGTCGCGGAGCGGCACGAGCTTGTCGAGGTAGCCATGCTACCCGGCAACCACGACGAGGACGCGGCCCTGACGCTCGCCGTAGCGCTGGAGCTCTACTTCGAAGAGCACCCCCGCATTGAGGTCGCGAGCGGCTCAGGCATCCACTGGTTCCGGCGCTTCGGGAAATGCCTGCTCGGGGCGACCCACGGCCACACGATGACCCCAGACCGCATGGCGATGATGCTCGCCACCGACCGGGCGAAGGACTGGGGCGAGACCGAGCACCGGCACATGCTATTCGGGCACATACACCACGCCACGGCGAAGGAGGTCGGTCCGGTCCGCGTCGAGTCGTTCTCGACCCCGGCGGCGAAGGACGCCTACGCGGCGGCCGGCGGCTACCGCTCCACGCGCGCCCTGAACGCCGTCACCTTCCACCGAGAGGACGGCGAGGTCTGCCGGCACCGGGTGAACATCCGCGCAGCAGCCGGCGAGGCTGCGCGGGCGCCGGATTTGAGGATGGCCGCGTGAGCTTCCGCCTCGTCATCGTCGAGTCCCCGTTCGCGGGCCGCGGCGACACGCCGGAGACACGGGCCGCCGACCAAGCGCGGAACATCGCCTACGCCCGGGCGGCGATGGCAGACTGCCTCGCGAGGAACGAGGCACCGTTCGCCTCGCACGCGCTCTACACCCTCCCGGGCGTGCTGAACGACGACGATCCGGCCGAGCGGCGCCTGGGCATCGCGGCCGGCCTCGCCTGGGGCGAGCGCGCGGACGCGACGGTCGTGTTCACCGACCGCGGACTCACCCCCGGCATGCGCGAGGGCATCGACCGCGCCCGCATCGCCCGTCGGCCTGTCGAGATGCGCTCGCTCCCCGGATGGAAGGACCCCGCATGATCATCGGCCTCACCGCACCGGCTGGGGCCGGCAAGTCCCTCGCCGCCGCCTACCTCGCCGAGCGCCACGGCTTCGCCCGCGTGCGCTTCGCCGATCCGCTGAAGGCGATGCTGCGGGCGTTTTACGTGTTGCTGGATCTGTCGGACACCGAGATCGATCGGCGGATCGAGGGCGACCTGAAGGAGGCACCGGACCCGGACCTGTGCGGACGAACGCCGCGCCGGGCAATGCAGACCCTCGGCTCCGACTGGGCACGAGACCTCATCGGCCGCGATCTGTGGACCCGCTCGTGGGCGAACCGGTCCGATCTCGCCCTGATCTCGGGTCGATCCGTCGTTGCCGAGGATGTCCGCTACGCCAACGAGGCGGAGACGATGCGGGCCCGCGGTGGCATCGTCGTGCGGATCGTCCGCCCGGATGCCGAGAGCGCCCGGCCCGGCGCCGCCGGTCACGCCAGCGAGGCGATGGACTTCCCCGCCGACATCACGATCCGGAACGATGGCACGCCGGAAGTGCTGTTCGCCCGGCTCGACGGAGTGATCCGGCGCTTCGCCCTGCCGCGCGCCGCCTGATCTCCCCTCCCCCTGCGCGTCGCGGTGGAGCGACCGGCCGATCGCCGTAAGACCGACCTCTTCTGTATAGACGCGCACGCGCCGCACGGCTCCTTAATGGGGGCCGTGCGGCGCTTTTTGCGTTCTAGGGGAGCCCGCAGGCGCGCCGCGTCGCAGCGACCCATTCCTCGCGCTGGTCCGGGGTCATCATCTCCCACGCGATGATCACGGCCACGAGATGCTGGGGCACGTCGCCCTGCTCGCCGCGTATCTGCCGGGAGATCGTGTTCGGTGGTCGCCCGAGCAGCCGTGCGAGCGTGACCTGTGAAAGGCCAGTTGCCTTCGCCCGTCGCTGCCAAGGTTCGTTGTCCATGGCCTGGCGCCCTACCGCACGACGATCCGCCTCGCAATTAGTCATCATGAAGTTGATTTTCAGCCTTGCTCGCATGGCGCGTGCTGACTAATAATCTACACCACGTTGATTGTTCAAGGTGTACGCTGTAGATGAGGCACCGCCAACCTGCTTTGTGCGATTGTGGGGAGCATCTCTGGATGCCGCTCACCAGGGGCTTCGTCGGTCTGGCGGACCCCAGCGACATCACTGCGGTGAGTGATCACGTTTGGCACGCTAATTTTCCAAAGCACGCAAGGTCAGCCTACGTGTGTACGAATGTGTCCAAACGGCCTATGTCTCTGCATAGGATGCTTATATCTGCCGCGCCTGGGGAGATTGTCGATCATATCAACGGAAACGGCTGCGACAATCGCAGGGCCAACTTGCGGCTCTGCACTCATGCTGAAAACATGAGAAATAGGAAGAAGTCCCGCGGCGGGAATAGCAAGCACAAGGGCATATACTACGAACCCAATAAGCAGCTTTGGCGCGCAGAGATCAAATTCCAAGGCAAAAAGATCCGACTTGGGCGATACAAATCAGCGGACGACGCCGCGCTCGCATACAGGGCGGCGGCACAACGTTACCACGGCAACTTTGCACGCCTGGAATAGTCCTCCCAGCCACCTTCACCAGAAAGGCGATGGAATACAGGTGCGTGGGGGCAGGAGGGGACGGCGATGGGAGCAACCTGCCCGATCTGCGGCGATCCGCGTGCTTACCCGCTATGGCTGGATAAGGAGCCGCCGTTAGCGTGCGCCGCAGATCGATCCTGGCACGCGGGAGGCCCAGTAACGATCAAGAGCGTTGCCGAGTGCCCAACGCAGATGGCTCGCGCTCGACAGGCGGCCGAGCGACGCCGCCTTTGCCCGGATGCCTTCGACGCGAACGGCAACATGCTGCCGGGCCAACTCGCCCGCGTACTACAAGCCTACGTAGAGGCGCACCCCGGCGAGCCGTTGAAACTCTGAAGGCGAGAGGGGGCTCCCTCACCCGCCCAAGCTCTCGGCGAAGTCGTCCGGCACCTCGCCGAACCGACCCAAGATCGTCGCGCTCTCCAACTCGCCCGTCTCGTCATCCGCCACGATGCTGAGCGCCGCGGTGCCGGGCGTGCGGCCGGCCATCGCCTCCGCGCGCTTGAGGGCGCCGCTCGCGGTCGGGGCCTGGATCTGCTCACCGGGCGAGAGCCGCTTCCGCTTCAGCACGAAGGTCTGGACGAGGTGGGTGGTTCGCATGCCCATCGCTTGGGTTCCCTACTGCCAAGCCCCGATCCGGGGTTTTCCACGATGTCCACAGGCTGAGGTGCTAACCGCAGAGCCGCGTTGACCGGGACGATCCATCCTGTTTGTTCTCTCTATGTTCTGCAAGGAGAGGCAAGCGGATGCATCGGCAGGCTGTGGACAACGATGCATCCGAGGTTGAGCGGATCGCTGCGGCGTACGCGCGAGCGGCGGGTGGCGACACCTGGGCAGCGCTCGTCCAGGCGGTCGCGGACGCGCTCACCGATCTCGCCGAGGCCGAGCGCCGGAGCCTGCGGCGCGACCAGCTCATCTCCCGGGGCTACGTGCGCGGTGCCGTGCTTGATACGAGCGAGCGCGCATGAGCCTGCGCCGGGTCACGGAACTGCCGGACGATGGCTTCGCCACGGTGCGTGTGCCGCTGCTGGGCCAACGGCTCTGCGCGGGCTTCCCCTCCCCTGCCGACGACTTCCTCGAGGGTGCGCTGGAACTGCCCCGCTGGCTGGTGCCGAACCCGCCCGCCACCTTCCTCTGGCAGATCAGCGGGGAGTCGATGCGCGGCGCCGGCATCTTCGACGGGGATCTCGCCATCGTCGATCGCAGCCTGAAGGCCGGGCACGACTGCGTGGTCGTGGCCGTCGTCAACGGGCAGATGTCGATCAAGCGGCTCATGATCGAGGGCAACCGCGCGCGGCTCGCCTTCGACAACCCCGACCTGCCTGCCTTCGCGGTCGAGGATCTGGAAGAGGCCGCGATCTGGGGCGTGGTCCGCTTCACGATCCGCTGGCACCTCGTGCGCGGGCAGCTCGGGCGATGAGCCGGGCTCTGGCGCTGATCGATGGCAACAGCTTCTACTGCTCCTGCGAGCGCGTGTTCGACCCCAAGCTCGCGGGCGTGCCCGTCATCGTGCTCTCGAACAACGACGGCTGCGCCATCGCCCGCACGGCCGAGGCTAAGGCGCTCGGGATCAAGATGGGCGATCCCTTCTTCAAGATCCGCGAGATGTGCCGCAGCCAGGGCGTGCGGGTGTTCTCCTCGAACTACACCCTCTACGGCGACATGAGCGCCCGCACGAACGCGGTGTACCGGGACTTCTCACCCCGGGTGGAGATCTACTCGATCGACGAGAGCTTCCTTGACCTCTCGGATCTGCGGGCAGACAGGCGCGTCGAGCTCGCCCGGGATCTGCGCGCCACCGTGCGCGCCTGGACCGGCATCCCGACCTGCGTGGGCATCGGCCCGACCAAGACGCTCGCTAAGCTCGCCAACCACATCGCGAAGACGGTGCCCGACCTGCAGGGCGTCTGCGACCTGACCGATCCGGTGGCTTACGACCACTGGCTCTGCCGCATCTCGGTTGCCGAGGTCTGGGGCATCGGTCGGGCCTCGCTCGCGAAGCTTGAAGCTCTGGGTGTCGACACCGTGGCGGACCTGCGCGACCTCGACCCGCGGCCGATACGCAAAGCGATGACGGTCGTGGGCGAGCGCATCATCCACGAGCTGCGCGGCCTCGCTTGCCTGCCGCTGGAGCTGATGCCGGCCCAGCGCAAGGGCTGCGCGGTCACCCGCTCGTTCTCCCGGCGGATCACCGACCGGGCCGAGCTGGAGCAGGCGGTCTCGGCGCACGCGACGCGGCTGGGCGAGAAGCTGCGCCGCGGCGGGCTTGCGACGAACCACGTCAGCGTCTTCTACCACACCAGCGAACACGACCGGGGCGACCCGATGCGCTCGGTCTCCACGACCGTGAAGCTGCCGGAGGCGACGAGCGATACTCTCGCGCTGATCAAGGCGGCGCTGCTCGGTGTGGCCAAGACCTGGCGCGAGCCGGGCGAGCGGCCCTGGCGCTACGCGAAGGCCGGCGTGATCACCACCGACCTGATGCGGTTGGAGGACAGCCCGCGGGCGCTGATCGGGCAGATGGACCGAGAACGGTCTGGTCCGCTGATGGAGGCGATCGACGCCTGCAACGCGCGTTGGGGCGCGGGCTCGGTCGTGCCGGCACGAGCCGGCGTGCTGGAGAAGCGGGACTGGAGCACGAAGTTCGAGATGCGCACGCCGCGCT
>NZ_LSIX01000720.1:0-836 GCF_001556475.1 Methylobacterium sp. CCH5-D2
GCGCTGGCGTCGGCCGCCTCGCCCCGAACCCGCCCGACGATCGACCCCGATCACGCCGCGGCGCCGTCCGGGCGACGGGAGGCCGGCATCGGGGCCGATGACGCGAGTCCGTTGCCGAGCAGGAAGCCCGAGACGAGGGCGAGGACGCGCGCGGGATCCTGATCCTGAGGGGCGTGCCCCAGCGCGGGCAGGAGGTGAACCTCCGCATGCGGACAGGCGCGGGCCACGGCATCGATCTGCACTGTCGTGCCGTACCGGTCCCGCTCGCCCTGGATGAGCAGGAGAGGCACGCTCAGGCGCCGCAGGGCCGCCCGGACGTCCCAGCGGCATCGCTCGGGATCGAGCCACGCATCGCTCCAACCCCGGAAGGCGCCGTCCACGTCCGCGTGCTGCGCCGCGAGGCGTCGCCTGAGGCCGCCGGCCTCGAAGGCCGCCCTGGCACGTCGGACGCCCTCGATCGTCGCGGGTTCCACGACGACGTGCGGCGCGATCAGGGCCGCCCCCGAAACGCGCGGGTCGCCCGAGGCGGCCGCGAGGGCGGCGATCGTCGCACCGTCCGAGTGGCCGACGAGGACGGTGCGCCGGAGGCCGGCCGCGTCGAGCACGCGCGGGAGAACCTCCGCCGCCTCGCGCTCGAGATAGTCGAGGGGGCGGGGCAGGGCGACCGGGCTCGATCGTCCGTAGCCCGCGCGGGAATAGGCGAGGACCGGGCATCCCGACGCCTCGGCGAGCGCGTCGGCGAACGGCCACCAGCCATCGGCCGAACCGAGGCCCTCGTGAAGGAGCACGATCGTGGGGGAATGGCCCGGTCGTGGGCCGGAGCGGCGGTACTCGAG
>NZ_LSIX01000071.1:0-7745 GCF_001556475.1 Methylobacterium sp. CCH5-D2
GACCCTCCACATCACGACGCCCTTCGGGCGGCGATCGCTGACGGCTGCGCAGGTGCGTGCGCAGGCGAACGCGGACGGCTGCCCGCGCGAGACCACCGTCCAGAAGTGGACCGTGCTCCGCGATATCACCGAGGCACGCGCGCAACTCGGCCTTTCGGCGCCGAGCCTTGCCGTGCTCGACGCGCTCGCGTCCTTCCTGCCCGAGACCGCTCTGCAGATCGGGGAGGGGCCTGGGCTCGTCGTTTTCCCGTCGAACCGGGCGCTGGGCTCGCGCACGCGCGGCATGGCCGAGGCCACGATCCGGCGTCACCTCGCCGCCCTGGTCGAGGCTGGAATTGTCATCCGCCGGGACAGCCCGAACGGAAAGCGCTACTGTCGGCGCGGGGTAGGGGGCCAAGTCGCCCAGGCCTACGGCTTCGACCTTACCCCCCTCGTCGCGCGCGTGGCCGAGTTCGCCCGGATGGCCGAGGCCGTGCGCGCCGCGGCGCTGGCGCTGCGCATCGCCCGCGAGCGCGTCACGCTGCTGCGCCGGGACTGCGCGAAGCTGATCCAGGCCCTAGAGGTGGCAGAGGGCGCACTGGGCGCCGCGGAGCCACTGCGGTGCCGCTACGGCGCGATCCTGGGCGCCGTGCCCCGCGTGCCCACCCGAACCGATCTGGATGTAGTTGCCGAAGCCCTGATGCACTTGGCTGCCGATGTAGGTAAGCTGTTGCTCTCACTTCACGAAGAGACAGAATCGAGCGGCAATCCCGATCAGGATGAGCGGCACAGTCAAAATTCAAACCCCGAGCCTTTTAGTTCTGAACCGGCCTCCGGGATGAGGCAGAAGGAATCGGCACCGCCCGGCCCGGTGAGCGGCGCGGCGCCAGCGCGTGGCGGGGCAGGGCAGGGGACGGCCGCCTCCCATCTCCCAATTCGCGCCATCTACCCGCTCGGCCTCGTTCTCGACGCCTGCCCCGACATCCGGGACTACGCCCGGGGCGGCATCGGCTCCTGGCGAGAACTCGTCGACACCGCAGAAATCGTCCGCTCTATGCTCGGGATCAGCCCGCATGCCTGGGATGAAGCACGGGAAGTGATGGGCGAGGATGCAGCAGCGGTGACGGTCGCAGCGATCCTGCAACGGGCCGAACACATCAAGGCGCCGGGCGGATATCTGAGAACGCTTGTGGAACGAAAGCGTCGGGGCGAGTACAGTCTCGGGCCAGTGCTTCAGGCGCTGAACCGGGCGCAGTTGAAGGGGAGGGTGGCTTGAACGAGCCGGACGACAGCACCCGCGAACTGGCCGCGGTCATCGAAAGCGACCTCCGTGTGAGCGGCCCCCGCATGCCGGACGAGTTCCGGGCTGAGCTGGACGAGTGCTATCGCTCGCTCATGCCCGAGCAAGTAATCGAAATGGAGACCGAGCACGATCAGGCCACGTAGATGCTAACGATGAAGCTGGCCATCCGCCTCCGCTACGAATCCATCTTCAGCGTCGCCCTATGCTGCCAGAACCCGGATGCGCTCGTTGTCTTCGGCGACAACCTCGCAGGCTGGGGAAAGGGCGGACAAGCCGTGACCCGGGACGAGCTGAACGCATTTGGCATCCCGCTGATGTGGGTGCCGCGGTGAGATGCGGGGGCCTACCTGACGGATCTACCAGTGATACAACAGGCGGCCACCCCGATCTTCGCCCCGCTGCGCACGCACCTTGAAGCCGGCGGCACGGTGATCTGGCTAACGAGCGGGACCGGGACGGGACTGGCGGAACTGCCCGCCCGCGCGCCAAGGATCTGGGCCATGCTGGAACGAGCAGGGGTGCGATTGGTGGCGAGGAACGAGAGGGGAGGGCGGTGTGAACGATGTCCTAATTCGCTGCGGCGTTGGCTGCGGACGCGCCCTCACCTTCGCCCGGATGCGCGAGGGCCAGCGCGGACCGCAACGCATCCTGTGCGAGGCCTGTGCGGGGGAGAAGCTGATCCGCGAGTGCGGATCGGATCTTGGATGCAAGAGTGAGGAGGCGGAGGCTATCGCCGCCCGGCTCATAACCCGCCTCATCCCAGAGCAAAGCGCCCATGCCTGATCCCACGACAGGCGATCTCAGCAAGGCTGGCTCCGTTCACGACGACGAGCTCATCAGGGCAGTGGACGCGGTGCTTGCGAAGCCCGAAACGGGGCCGTACCCAATCGGCGGCGGCTATCTGCTCGATTTTGCCGCGAAGATCGAAGCGCATGAGCCTTCCGCGAATGCGCTGGCCGATCCCGAAGCGAAACCCGGCTGGCGGCGCACCGCGATCCTGATGGCGCGGCCGGTCAAGGGATGATGTCATGGCTGACGATCCACCCCTCAGGCGATCAAGAAGGACTGGCGGGAGGCGGTGGCGGGCCAGCGCGTGCAGACGATCAAGCCGACGGGCCAGCACAGCATCTTCAAGAAGGAGGGTGCCCTGGAGTTCGGCACCGAACTCGTCGCGGCGCCCGACAGATCGATCTGCGCGCTGCTCGGCGCCTCGCCCGGCGCCTCGACGGCAGCCTTCATCGCCCTGGAGGTGCTCCAGACCTGCTTCGGCGATCGCCTGACACCGGACGCGTGGCTGCCGCGGCTGAAGGAGGTCATCCCGACCTACGGCATCGACTTGAAGCGGGACGCGGACGCCTGCCGCCGGACCCGCGCCGATCCTCAAGATCGAGAACGTCTGATCCCGTCACGGGTGCAGTACGGCGGCCCCATCTCCCGTCACACCGCGCTGCTCCTCAAGCCACGGCGCGCGCCAACTCCCGCACCTGCTGCGTGGCCGCCTCGACGCGACCGCTCGCGGCCGCGATGGCCTCGACGCCGGCCGCGATCCCGGCCGCGCCCTGCGAGGCCGTCTGCATGCTGCCCGACATCTCGCGCATGACTGCGGACTGCTCCTCCACCGCCGCCGCGATCGCCGCCGAGACCTCGTTCAGCGCCCGGATCGAGCTCTGGATCGAGCCGATCGCCTCCACCGCCTCCCGCGTGGCCGCCTGCGTCGCGCCGATTTGCCCGCGGATCTGGTCGGTGGCTTTGGCCGTCTGCTCGGCCAGCGCCTTCACCTCGGCCGCCACCACCGCGAAGCCCTTGCCCGCCGCCCCGGCGCGGGCCGCCTCGATCGTCGCGTTCAGCGCCAGCAGGTTCGTCTGGCTGGCGATGCCCTGGATCATCGCCACCACCTCGCCGATCTGCGCCGCCTGCCCGCTCAAGCCCGCGACGATCCCCCCGGTGTGCTGAGCCTTCTCGACCGCCTCGCCGGCCATGCGCGCGGCGTTGCTCACCTGCTGGCTGATCTCGCCGACCGAGGCCGACAGCTCCTCCGCCCCGGCCGCCACCGCCTGGATGTCGCCCGCCACGCGCCCGACCGTGCCGGCGGCATCCGCCGTCTGACGGCTCACATCCTCGACCGCCTGCCCGATGGCGTCGAGGTCGGTGCCGATCGCCCGCTGCGCCTCGGCCCGGCGCTGCCGCTCCAGCACCTGCGCGGTCACGTCGACGGCGAACTTCACCACCTTGACCACGCGCCCGTCCGCGTCGGTGATCGGGTTGTAGGTGCCTTGGATGAACACCGCCCGGCCGCCCCTGGCGATGCGCCGGAACTCACTCGACTGGAATGTGCCGCGCGCCAGCGCCGCCCAGAACTCGCGGTAGGCGGGGCTCGCCCGCTCGGCCTCGTCCATGAACAGGCTGTGGTGGCGGCCCCTCACCTCGTCGAGGTCGTAGCCCATCACGGCGAGAAAGTTGGCGTTGGCGTCGAGGATGGCGCCGTCCGGCGCGAATTCGATCACCGCCTGCGAGCGGTGGAGCGCCGCGATCTGGCCGGCGAGGTCGAGATCGCGCGCCTTCTGCGCGGTGATGTCGGTGGCGACCTTGACGATCCGGACCACGCGTCCGGCCCGGTCGTGCACGGGATTGTAGCTCGCCTGGATCCAGATCTTGCGCCCATCCTTGCCGATCCGCTTGAAGGCGGCGGCCTGGTAGGTGCCGCCGCGCAGGCCATCCCAGAACGCGCGGTACTCCGGGCTTTCGCGGTAAGCGGGTTCGACGAACAGGCCGTGGTGCTGCCCCTGCACCTCGGCCAGGGTATAGCCGACGACGGCGAGGAAGTTGACGTTCGCGGTCAGGATCGTGCCGTCGGGCTTGAACGCAATGATCGCCTGGGAGCGATCGAGGGCTCGGAAATTGGCGCTCGCGCCGTCAGCCTTGAGGTCGAACATCGCTGATCCGCTGGCAGGATAGGAGACATTTATTCTATTGAGCGTCACAAAAACTTAATAATCGGCAAAGGTCCCGATCCCGAAGTCGCCATACGATAAAAAATCTTGAACTGAGCTATAGCTGCGCACGGAATGGATTAGGCTTTCCGGCCGAGATGCCGGTCTGCGGCACCACAGAGGCGTCGATCCGATCCAATGCACCGTTCTGCGCGCGTCACGTCTTCGACTGATTTGTCAGGCCGCGGGTCTGTACACCCCAAAACGCATCCGTCGCTTCGCAGTAGGCTCGGGATCTCTGGCCGAGGCGATCGGCGATCAGCGAGAAGTCGAACGCGTCCGCCCCATCGGCGTGCTGGAGCGCTTCGAGGAACCCGGTCGCCAGTGCGTCGCCTTCTTCCGCCGGCCCGTTCTCCAGGGCCCGCTCGCACTGGCGGAGGACGTCCGCCACGGCGGCACGAAGCAGCATGCCGTGTCCATGGATGAAGACTCGTGCCAAGGCCGCGGCCACGACGGTCGCGGGCGGCGGGTCCGGTGACCAATCCGCACCGAGGGCGTCGAGCGCGTCCCGCGCTCCCGGCAGGAGCTTCGCTATGCCGTCGAGGTGAGGGGTGGGCATGCGCACGCCTCGATGCCGTCGGTCATCACGCCGGTCGCGGTCTCACGCCAGCGGGTAGGGCCCGAGGAACAGGTCACCGAGCGCGCGCCGCCGCAGGTAGGTCAGCCGGCGGCGGCGCAGGTGCTCGGGCCGATCGTGCAGCAGGTGGCAGCGCTGGCACCACGCCGCGAGATCCCGGTCGCCGTTCAGGCTGGTGTCGTGCGCCCGGTGGCACGTCGCCAGGATCGGCAGCGTCAGTCGCGCCCCGGCCAGGGCGGAGAGCTCCGGCGGGCGCCGCAGCGGCCGCCCGCGCCCGGAGCGCCAGGATCCGGCCTCGGCGTCGTACCACGTGCCCGCGTCGAGGCAGACGATCACCTGTCCGTGCGGCCGGCCGCAGGCCTCGCAGCGTCCGCCGGCCCGGCCGAAGCGGATCGCGGCCGAGAGCTGCGGCCAGTCGATCGGGTAGAAGTAGCGGTGTTCGGGGCGGATCGGCACGATGCGGCCACGCTAGCACGGCCGGGATGAAGGCGAATCCCCCCTTCCTCTCGACCGCGCGGCTTATGTCGCGGGGGTGTCCTGAATTGACAGGCGCCCCCCGCTTGGCTCGACAGAGGACAGGCCGTGCGGGCTCCTGGCGAGACCGCATGACGAGCGAGGCCCGATGAGCACACGCGACGAGCAGTCCCGTCCGTCGATCCCCGGCCGCCCGCGCCGGCCGGCAGCCAAGCCCGCGCCGCGACCCGTCCGGCCGACGCTTACCCTCAAAGGCACCGCTCCCGCCGCCATGCCCGAGCCGCTCGCTCCGGTCGCACCGGTCGCCCAGGTCGGACCTGCGCCCGCAGAGCCGCCCCCGCTGGCTCCGGCCGAGCCGGTCACGGCGCCGGCTCGGATCAGGCCGAAGCCACCCTTCGAGCCCTGGACGGACACGATCGGGCCGATCCGGGCCAGGCCGTTCGACGTCGCGCGGGCCCGCCGTCTCGACGGCCTCCTCGTCGCGCCGATCGCCGTGCTCCCGACCAGAGAGGGCGAGGTCGTGCGCCCCTTCCGGATCGGCCTCGGCGCCGAGATCGCCGCGCGCTGCAAGCCCGACGTGCCGGCCGCCGAGCTGAAGCGGGCCATCCAGGACTACGCGCGCAGCTTCCTCTACCTCTTCGCCGTGGCGCAGCCCGGCTCGATGCGCCACGACGCCGACGGCAATCCGGTCGAGCCTGTCAGCGAGGTCGACCGCCACGACGCGCAGCGCGGTTGCCAGAGGCTCATCGCGCGGGATCGGCAACGCAAGGCCGAGCGCGCAGCACGAGCCATCCGGGAGACTGGTGCTGCCCTCAGCGCCGATCCGGCCGGCACCCCTGCGCCGTCGGCGCCGCCTTCGCCTCCCGGCCCGGCCGGTCGCTGAGCGCCAGCCCCTCGTGCAGCAGGATCGCCCCCACCGCGCCCGTCGGCACCTGCAACGATCCGAGCGTCCGGCCGTCGCGGTCCGTCTCCCCCGACCGCACCAATTCGACGGGCTGGCCGCGGATCAGGCCGGCCACGCGCTCCTTCGCGCGCAGGCCGGCGATCCGTTCCGCCTCGCAATCCGGGTGGAACACCTCGGGCGCATCGATCTCGGTCAGCCGGACCTTCTCGGCGCAGCTCCGAGTGGGGACGGCGCAGGGCAGGACGACGGTATCGCCGTCGAGCACGATCAGTTGGTCGCCGTCGTCGCGTTCGGCCCAGCCCGGTCCCGCGGTCAGGAGGCTGCCAAAGGCCAAGGCCGTCGCCAGCGCGGCAGATCTCGCGCCGATCATCGTCAGCCTCCGAACGCCCGGATCGGGATGCCACGCGGGCGCCCGGGCGTGTCGCGATCGTAGGTCAGGTTGCCGAAACCCATCTGGGTTGCGTCGACTCATTCCGCCTCGCGCCGGCCCAGCACCAGGGCGCCGCAGTGGTCGATGCGGATGATGCCGGCGGTCGGGTGGACCCCGAACAGGTCCAGCTCGCTCCAGCCGAGATCGACAGCCCGCGCTCCGAACCGATCGAGGAAGCTCAGCATGGCCGCATGCTTCCTCTGCCACGCCTCGCCGAACAGCCCGGGGCAGGGGGAGGTGTCCGGGTCCAGGGCCGCGAGGCGCGCACGCCAGGTGCGCAGGTCGGGGTGGGCGGTGTCGGGGGCCGCGGAGCATGACATGCCGGCCCCTTATCGCATGCGTGCCCGTCCGTTTCATCCGTCTGGAGGTGCGGGAGCCGGAGGAGGCCAGTCACTTGGTTCGAGGGGCGGCATCGCTGCTCAATCGGGTTGCTTTGCGCTCCTTGCCGGATCGTCGCCCGAGTTCGTGTGAGCTGACGTTACAATGGAGCGGATTTGCTTTCATGCTCTTGCTGAGCAGATCTTCCCGGTGCTGCACAGCATCGATACGGATCCGGTGCGTTCCTCCTGAGACCAGAACGCAACCTGGGTGCCCCCTTTCGGGGGCACCTTTTTTGTCGCGGCGCGCTTTACACCGGATTGAGCGCGTTCGCCCTCCGATCGGCCCGCGTCTCCTGGCCGAGCGTCCCGGCCCCGGTTAGAACCTGCCCCGGACGGGTCGGGAACACGCATGGTCGACGCGGCACCTCACGTCCCGGGGCAGGCCGACCCGCAGGGTCAGCCCGCGCCGGCCGTCCAGCGACCGCTCACCAGCCTGGAGCAGGCGTTGCTGGCGGCCCTCACCGACGCGTTCGTCTCCACGTCCGTCCTGAGGTCCAGAGCGCGGCTGATCGCCGTCGGCACGGCCTGCCGGATGACGGTGAAGATGCTGGGGCTCAACCTGCCGCTCGCGCCGATCAGCGCGGCCTGCGACGAGCTCGAGCGGCGCGGCCTGGCCCAGTGTGAGGGAAAAACCGCGCGCTTCGTGCGCTGGCGCCGGGCCGAGCGGCCGCGCTGAGGCTCGCAGAGTCGGAGGGGGCCGGGCCCTGC
>NZ_LSIX01000721.1:0-20415 GCF_001556475.1 Methylobacterium sp. CCH5-D2
GGCCGGGGGTGGGTGATCACGGTGCTCCGGCCCGTGGGCTAGGCAGGCTCAGGCGCTTCAGGTTCGGCCGGCGGGGTGACCTCGAACGGCGCAAGATACTCCCGCAGTGCGCTGCCGGGGTAGGCGCTATGCCAACGGCCAGTCCACTTCGGCGTGTGCCCATGGCGCTTCTCGACCTCGGCATACAGGGGATCGTGCGGGGTCAGAAACCACGGGCGCGGTGCTGCTGGTGTGAAGGGGCCGAGCGGAAAGAGCATGAATAAGCCCAAGCCGCTATATCGCTGTCCGTCCACGTAGATCCGGGGCTTGAGCTGCACGGGGATCAGCATTCCGGCTGGCTGGCGGAGCACTAGGTCCTCACCCTCAATGTCGGCTTCGGGCCGGTAGACGCGGAAGCCGCACCTGATGAGGAGTGCCGTGGCCTCGGCCCGGTTGGCAGCCTCAATGGCGGCTTGGCTGAAGCGCTTGGTGGTCTCGCCTTGGCTCGTCATTCTCGCCGCCGTCTGGTTTGCCTAACAAATGCCTACCGTCCACAAAGGTATACCGCAGTGGACAGGCGCCAAGCTGTCCGAAAGCACGTCCGTAAGGGTTGACTTCGGCTTGCGGACGGCCGTTCTAATGGACAGCACCCATTCGGACGAACGCTTTGTCTCAGACCATCCTCTACGCCCGCGTCTCGACAGCGGAGCAGACCCTCGCCCATCAGCGCAAGCAGGCGGAAGGAGCAGGCTTCAAGGTAGACGAGGTGGTGGCGGACGAGGGGGCCTCGGGCCTCACCACCGCCCTCCGAGACCGCCTGCAGGGCCGTAGGCTGTTCGACATGCTCCGCCGCGGGGATACGCTAGTGGTGCGCTGGGTGGACCGCCTCGGGCGCAACTACGGGGACGTGTGTGACACCATCCGGGAGTTGATGCGGCGGGGCGTGATCGTCCGCACCGTCATCAACAACCTCACCTTTGATGGCGCTACGTCAGACCCAATGCAGCAGGCCGTGCGAGATGCGCTGATCGGCTTCATGGCAGCCACGGCGCAGGCCCAAGCGGAGGCGACCAAGGAAGCACAGAAGGCCGGCATCGAGCACGCTAAGGGCCGCGAGGACGCCTACCGGGGCCGCAAGCCGAGCTACAACGTGGCGCAGCTTGAGGTCGTGCAACAGCTCCTCGCCCAGGGCAAATCAGTGACTGCTACGGCGCAGGCAACTGGCGTGACGCGGCAGACTGTCTATCGCATCGCGGCCAACCCTGAGGAGGCTGCGGCGGCGTTAGCGAGATGGAATGCCTGAGGCACCCGCGAAAGGAAACGGCGCGAACCCATGAAGGCCGCGCCGCTCAGGTGGTCCGGGGTCTCGATTACCGAACTGCGGTCAACCTAACCCACCACAACCGCTGCTGGTATACCTGAGGGGCAACACCTATCAACGGCTGCTACCACCACCACCCTGAGGCGCCACGCGCGAAGGCTGTCCTGCGTTGCCGGCCGCGGAAGAGTCGTTGGAGATCGAGTCGGCAGGACGGCCGGTCGGGGAATAGCTGCCTGCGGCCGGAGAGCCGGTCGCACCGGTGAGCGGCGCCGCTACGCCAGGAGCGCCCGGAGCGGGAGCGCCTGGAGCGGGCGTCACAGCAGACTGAGCCACAGCCGCACCGGCAAACGCCACGGCTAGCGGTAGGGCAAGCAGAACTGAGCGCATAGTAAAACCTCGCGATTGGTACGATGCCGAACGTGCGGGACGGCGCGAGGGTTCACGGCGGCAGCCGCGCAGCACTAGCCAAATGGCCTCATCTCGTGTCGCTTCGCCTCTGCTCTCAGGTATTCCAGGCAGCGTTGACGAGCATTAGGGCATCGCAGGTTGGCAAAGATGGCCAAAACCTCTTGGATCTCTGCGCTCGCCTTATCCAATGGGTCATCGAACGCGGAGGTTGGCACGCCTAATATCTTGGCGATCCGGACGACTGCGGCCGATGCCTCATTGTGAAGGCGCATGTTGGCCTCGCTGGTCATAAGCTTAGGGTCTTCATCTCCGATTGGCCGGGGATCATAGCCACTCTTGGGAGTCGCTAGAATGATCCGTTCATACCGGTATGGCCGCATGGACGCCGCCCGGCCAAGTCGAAACCCGGCGTACCCACTTAGTTGAGGATCGGTTGGGTCCTGTCCCGGGCTGCCAAGGCGCGGCCCACTTCAAACAGCGCCATCCGCAGCCCTGGCAGGGCAGCCTTGGCGCCATCGCTCTCGATCAGGGAGTGCGCCATGATTAGGTGATCGGCTATCCGGTCTAGTTTGTCTTGCGGCGCAGTCAGGCCATGGGCCGGCGGAGGGGTGAAGCGGCCGACATGGCCGTAAGCTGTTATTCCCGCAGTGCTGTCCTCGGCCAGTTTCACCAGTGAGCCGAGATAGCCGATGAACTTCCCCTCGGGGAACCCGATCGAGGGAACACAGCCGGCCGCAACCCAGCATGGCTTATTTTCGGGTCGCAGAATGCGGTACCTGACGCTGAACTCGCTGGCTGTGCGGGCCGCAGCCTTCACGATATCCAGCACGATACCGCGGTCTTCAGGATGAACCCGTGATACCCAACCATGCCCGAGGCCTTCCGCGACCGGCTGGCCTGTCAGCGCTGTCCACTCGTCGCCGATGTGAACGCAAAGCCCGGTTGCGTCTGCCACGAAGATCATGTTGTGGGTCTCAGGCTGAACAGCAGGGTCTCAACCTAGAGCAGAACGTCCACTCCGCAATCCGACCTTGATCTAGAGCGGCATTGGCCGCCGTAGCTGGAGCCGGCGCCACAGTAGATTGAGCCACAGCTGCACCGGCAAACACCAGTCTGGCAAAGCGACTTAACGAGTTGGGCCAGCCGACGCCGCTCAAGGGCGGAGAGTGGACGGCGACGGCGGTGAGGCGGGCTCTGTCAGGGTTGCGTGTGATCGGTTCTGGAACGCCTTCGGCTATGAGCGGTCCATGAGCTTCGACGCCGCCGGCAAATACGTGGGCGAGCGGTACTGAGTGGGCCTTAGCCCGGGTGACGTTACGCGCGAACATCGGGAGCGACCATGCTCCAGATTTGAGGGATGGGTCGTAAACTGCCGACTGTGTGGCAGGGTGTCGCAGGCAACGGCCATTTTTGGATCCGCTGGCGCAGCTTGGAGCGGCCCCAACTGCGGAAGTAGGAAAATCCTCAGTGCGAAGTCATTGAGCCTATTCAATTCAAATGTCCTCAGGAAGGACATTGTTGCTGGCGGGAGTACTCTCTGGCCAAAACGGAGCTTCTCGCCCCCTATTGACGAACAAGATGTGCTCTCGCATCTGTAAGCAACAGAGGCCGTCGCACCGGCTGTCGTCACTCTCTATCCAGCATTAACCCCGTAGGACCTGGCGTTCGGAGCATAGTGGCTCCCAAAACGACCACGCGCGGCCTTTGGCGTGCTGATTCGGTGCTGAGGTATACTTAGTATCTGTGGCCAGGCTGCGCGTTGTAATTTTAATCTGAAAGGAAGCCTGAAGTGGCCGAGACCTTATTTTTTGTGTCACCTCTCCTAACGCCTGAACGCCTACTGGTAGACCGCCAGAACGCCTTCAGCATCGCGCCTGACTGGGCGAAAGGGAGCGCCGTCATCGCACCAGACTTGCCGCTAGAGGACGATGCGTTCGTGGTCCGCGTGGGCGCCATCAAGCCCGTCGTCATGACGTTGCATGTCCCCAGCGCCGGCATCCTGTTCGAGCTGACGCGCTTTGGGAACAGCATCACGACAAACCGGAACAGCTCATCGCGCGACCCGGCGGGGAGGATCTACCCGAAGCTTACTTTCGCGGATCATCCCAAGGACACGATGCCGGTGTCGCGGATCGTGCTTGCTGCGGGACCGCACCAGAGCGTGCGCATGGGTGAGGACACGGGCGACCTCCGGCCGAGCCTTCTGAGTCTGCAAGGCGCCGGCAAGCCCACTAAGGATGCCCGCGAGGTGGCCACTCGCCATTCGGTAGAGCTGGCGCACCGGGCCGCTGCCGACGTGCACGCCTACGAGCGTAACCTGCACGCGCTGTTCCTCCTGCACGACGAATTGCTCCTGGGCACCGCGGGCTACTGATGGCCGGCAGCCTGATGACCAGCCACTCCGATTCCCGCAAGCGCAGGGCCGAGATTGCGCACCGCGTCGCCTCGCCCAAGCAGGACTTCTTCGAGAAGTGCACGGTGATGGGCTGCGGGCGGCCAACCCGCCGTGCCGCGGGCACTGGCCTGAACGGGAACTTCTGCACCTATCATGGGCAGCGCAAGGCTCGGTTCGGCTCACCCGTCGCCCCGGCCATCCGCGCCACTGAGCTGAGTCCTTACGTGAAGACCGCGTTGGCATGGATCAGACAGCACCGCGCAGACCCAATCCTCTCCCTCGTTCTACTGTCGCTGCGGGGTCTCCTCGACGGCGCAGGGCCGGTAGATCCAGTGATGAACCTGAAGCGGCGCTCGGCGAAGTACCGGGCTAAGGTCGCATTCGCGCGGCTCCGTGAGGCCGGCGTGAAGCCGGAGCGCCTGCTGGCCATCCACCTCGGAGTGGCGGCCCTCGTAGAGGATGACGCGGACAGCCACCGAATCTGCGAGTTCCGCATCGTGCAGACCGCCAAGGCCATGCACCGATTGGCGTCCGGGACCCATCGAAGATGGGACTTCCCGCTCCCTAACGGCACCATCGCGCCGGCCGAGATGCACGTCTACCCGAAATCCTCGGGCCGGGTGCTCCGGGTGATGGGCGAGGCGGCTGAGGAAATTTGCGACCTCATCACCAGCCGAGAGCGTGACACCATTCGCCGACTCAAGCGGGAGAAGCATGGCCCGCACCCTTCACAGGTGCCTGGGTGGCAGCCGGCATGGCGTCGGAAGCTCGCTGCAGCCCGCGGACTGTGAGGGGTCACGCGCAGATGTGTGATACTGTTACAGCAATGCGGGCAGCACAGGTTGAGGCATATCGTCCTGTCGAGAGGGCTCAGAGCCGCCCTGCGCGTGCAACTAATCCTCTGCGCAACATCATGTTTGACGCCTGGCTTTCGTGCAGCGATCCTCACCTGGAGACAATTGCAGGAGACCTCATTCTCAACTGGGGCAGGGCGGTGGAGCATGACCGTCAGCGCCGCCTCCGTCCGGCAGACCGGCAGAACCGGGATAACATCGTCAGAGCAATCCTCGCCAACCTCGCCTTTGCCGCTGCCATGGAGGCCCCGACCATCGGGGTGAGTCTTCGGGCAGCCAAGCAGCGGACTTCCCGATATGAGCGGTCGGGCTTTCGGCGCCTTCCTGAAATTCTGGAACTGTTGGCAGCCTATGGAATCCTTCGGCTGGAGCGGTCCACCACGAAGCGCGTAGCCAGCACCATCACGGCCGCGGGCTCGTTTGCCGATGACTTGCACCGCTCTCGCATCAGCAAGCGCGACTTCGGCCAGATACCAGGGCGAGAGACAGTGTTCCTCAGCCGGGTGGAACGGGACTTCGCGGGTCGGGAGGAAGGCCGCGAACTCATCGAGTACCAAGAAGCCTCCGTGACGGGGCGCTTCAGGGCTGAGGTGGGGATCATCAACGCCTTCCTGGGCGACGCGGACATTCGCTTGGAGGATGCCCAAGGCCAATCTATCCAGTGCGGTCTCCCCTTTCTCCGCCGCCACTTCAACCTTCCGCCAGATGCCCCGGAGGGAACGGAGCGGTTCGACCTCGGCGGCCGGCTATTCGGGTGGTGGCAGAACCTGCCCAAGGCTCAGCGCCGCGGTATCCGCATCATGGGTGAGCCAGTAGCAGACCTAGATTTCGCCAGCATGTTCCTCCGCCTTGCCTACCTGGAGGCTGGCCAGCCGCCGCCGGAAGGCGACCTCTACGCTGTCATTCCGGGGCTCTCAGAGCCGCGCTGGCGGCCAGGAGTGAAGAAGGCGGCCCTCGCCATGCTCTTTCGGACTTCGCCCCTCACGCGGGCTCCTAGAGGCACCAGAGGCGAGCTGCCGCCAAACATCTCTGGGCTTCAGCTTAGGGGAGCCATTCTTGCCGGCCACCCGGCCCTAGCGGGAATCTTCGAAACGGGCATCGGGCTCCGGCTCATGTTCATCGAGTCCCAGATCCTCATAGCGGCGCTCCTCACCCTGGCCGAAAAAAGGATACCAGCGATACCGATGCACGACGGACTCATGGTTGCGCAATCACAGGCTCACCAAGCTACTACCATCATGGGCGATGCAGCGGAGGCAATAACCGGCTACCGCCTGCCCATCCTCTTGAAATCGCTCTACTAAAGTTATGGCCCACATAAAGGATACCGGGGGGTGGGCCTCAGTGGCTGCCCTCGCCGCATCGGTCGCTATGGCAGAACTGGGCGGAAGGCCCTTGAGGCGCCTCTCGGTGGATGGTGGCGGTAGTGGTCTCGCCTCATCACCAGTTCGCCTGAAGCCGACCCAAGGCCGACATCAGGGAGGGCATGAAGTAGCCCCTACCTTTGTGCACCAACGCTTCAGGTAGGGACCATCTCGGTCACTTCAGGCACCAATACCAGGGAACATCAAGGCCGACTTCAGGGCGGACCTAGAGGACCACATAAGGACTGTTGGGCGGAGGTGAGCCAATCTATCCGGTGCAGTGACCTCAGGGCCGCCTTGGATGAGGAGGTGATGAAGGGGGTCTGCTAACCAGCTCGGCGGCAGCACATCGCGGGTGGCATGGTGAGCACCTGCGGTACGCTATCTGTTCCCGCGTAATTGGCGCTGAGGGCACCCGCTCGGCCTGCATGGCAGTGGATAGCGAAGTGGGTCTCAACCGCCGAAGGCGCACGCCCGAAGGGCAGAGGTATCAGAGGGGAGCGAAGCGAGACCGCACGGGCGCAGCCCGCACCAGCTGGATACCTCGCCGGGCAGGTGAGTTGGCCCTGGAGCAAGCCGATCGCACGACGCCTTGGGTCCGGCTCTCGGTCGGCCTTGCGAGCAAGAGGGAGTGCGGACCATGGCAGACGTTAGCTCACAAGATCCGCTTGGCAGGTCCGATGGTGGGCCAGCATCAGGCCGCAGCGGTGGCGGCTCATCGAGTGGTGCGGGCGGGGCAACAGATCAGGCGCGGCAAACCTTGCGCGGAGCGACCGAACGGGCATCAGACACTTGGGACAGCGCCTCGGAGTATGGCTCACGCTACCTCCGAAAAGGCAGCCGAGCGGTTGGCAACGTGGACAGTGGAACCATGACCGGCCTGCTTGTCGCTGGCGCTGTCGGCTTCGGGCTCGGATGGCTGGTGTTTGGCCAGCACTCCTACTCCGGTGACTACGTTGCGAGGGACATGAGCCGCAGCAGCGAGCGCTACTAGATAGACGGTAGAGAGGACCTTTGAAGCCGGGACCACGGGATCGGCGCAGATAGTCTGAAAGAGGTTGGCCGGGCGTTCGGCGTGCAGCGCGGAGCAGTATTGATCTGCGAGTGATGAGATTTTATCAGCAGGTTCATAACTCTCTGCTAGTAAGTTCTTCAAAGATCGCGACATGCAATGCCTTGCGGTGCTGGCCGCCGCTTCTGCAAGTACAGCCAACAGCAAAATCGCTCCAGCGATTGTCAGTCCACGACCGGCCACTCTAGGGGAACGATGTATCATTAGGCTCAGCGAGTGCCCACATTTATTAGGCGTGCTTGTCTTTGTCAGTCGGTAGAACTTCGAAATCTGCCAAATCGTTCAAAACCCACCTTCGTCCCAACCTGTCGAGAATCCCGCTCACTGCGATCTGTCGGAAGCTCGTATGCGCATCGACCGCTTCTCGGTACTCTTGCGGTGGAAGGCGTAGCGTGACGGAAATATCACCCAGTTCCTCGCTTTCCCAGCTAACAGCAATTTCGCGCGATCCTGAGCTGCTGAATAGGTCGGCTGGATTTTCCCTAGTGCTAAGCCTAACTACCCTGCCTTGTATTCTCTGGCGACGATTAGGTTTTTGAACGCGCAGAGACGATGCTGCGAATTTTATAACGCCTACTGCTTCACTCGATATCTTGATTTGTTCGCTTTTGGAAACGTCGTCCGTTGTCTTCCACTCGGGCGAAAGCTCGAAGCCAAAGCTGATTATATTTGCGTCTGTAGATTCAATCATGCGTACTAGCTCGTCGCACATATCGGCATTAAATCCGAACCCAAAATTGCGCGAGATAGCTTCAGGCTCCCCTGTGGCACTGGCTTTTGCTATGGTTCTGAAGCCTCGAATCAGGCGTTTCATAACCATGCGTTCGAAGGGCGGAGGATGAATGTCTTCGTCCGGCAAGCTCCTGTCAGGATGCGGCCCTACCGGGGATTCGATGCGAAAGCCAAAGCTACCCTCAAAGGTATGCCCTAGCCTGCAGCGATGAGCGTATTCCTCGCTTTCGCTAGGCAACGCGACTTGAAAGGGATTTGGTTCGATTTCCATCGCAGCTGCCGCAGTAAGCAGTCGCCGGGAAGTCCGCAGGAAGTTTTCAGCTACCCTAAGCTTTATGCTACTTCCGTGCCAAACCATATGATCTGGAAGGCTGGCCTTTAAAAGGTCGGTTGCGATAAGTTGAACGCTTTCGGAAATCTGATTCGTATCTCGATCTTCGACGCCAGCAAGCGTACGTAGAGCGAACTCGACGCGGCGAGCGATGTCTGGATCATGATTATCAGTTGGAAGAACGATTTTAAGCTCTTGTCGATCGCCGCTAGCTAGTACAAATAGCTCTAGATCGGATCTTTTCAGCGACTTCCTCTTCCACCCATAGGCCGCCAAATAACGCCGGAGGTAGCCAATGGATGTTGCCGGAGTCGCAGAGGTAAAGCTGTTGCTCATGGTTCCAGCTCCAACTCAGCCGCAGCCTCTTCCTCCAAGATCGTCGCGAGTCGTTCTGCTGTAAAAATATTTACTCGCGGCACTTTGATCCTTATGGTTGTAGGATTCAAAGTTATAGCACCAGTCGGCTTGAACCAATAGCAGCACTGTCGAAGAACGAGATCGTCTTCGGTAGTGGTCAGCCACTGATCCATTTTCGAGTGCAGACAGAGAACAATGAGAATGAATGGTATGGCGCGTGATCTACGCCTGATAAAATCATTAAATGTTTTAGCTTCGAGATCATAAATGATCTCAGTTTCATTGGCAGACCACCGCGTGGTCGCCTTTAATTGAAAATCTACTGCGGTTCCGGATTCGACTCTCCGGCCATTATCGAAGATTTCGACGTGCCTGAACGAGCCATCGACTCCGTAGTCGTGCACACGGCCCACCAGCAAATTAGCGCCTGCTCTACCCGCAATTGCATGGACATAGGCGAGGGAGAGGCACTCTTGGGTATGCTGGATGGTGATCACTTGCCCCCCGGCCTGCGACCGTTGCCCGCCGCCTTATTGCCCAGCCAGCCGCAGTTGTACCTACCTGCGCATATACGACAAGAGCGAAGTTCACCTCTGTTTGCGGATAGGAGAGCGTACGCGGTCCTCTTAGCGGAATCCTCCACCTGCGCTACTCGAAGGCAGGTCGTTATGCATGTCACCGCTCCTCCCACCTCAAGCTCCGCACAGCGTCCGGCGCCTCGATCCGCGCCAACTCCTCCGCGAGCACCTTCAAGCCGAACCCGCCGTACCTCCGGCCGAGGCCTCCGCCTGTGTGCCCGGTGAGCGCATCGTGCACGTCCTCCCCGAGGCGTGCCGCCCGCGCCAGCTCCTTGAAGCTGTGCCGGAAGGAGTGGAACACCTTGGTGCGATCCTCGATGCCTGCCTTGTCGCGCAGGTATCGGTTGAACCACTTCGACCATGGCCCGTTCTGCCGCCCCTCCTTGTCCGCCTCGACGTTCGGCCACAGGGAGGCCTCGGGCTTGGCCCCGCCGTCCAGAAGGGCTTGCCGGTAGCGAAGGAGGCCAATGCGCTCCAGCTCAGGATGCAGCGGGATCTTCCGGCGGGAGGAGGCGGTCTTGATGCTCCGGCCGCCCGCCGTGCTGATATCGAGATACCAGACCCCCGTCTCCCGATCCTGAGACAGGTCCGTAAGGCGAAGCTGCGCCAGCTCGCCTTGGCGGGCGCCAGACAGCAGCGCAAGAACCGGGAGCCAGAAGGCCGCCTCGCCGCCGCCGCCTCGCGGGCGCTCCCCGCTCCGGAAGACCCCCGTGGTGAAGATGGCCGTGAGGTCCGCGGCGCTGAACGGTTGCCGCTTCTCCTCCACCCTCGCATCCACCACCAACTTGGTGCCCTTGCCGAAGGGGTTCTTGAAGTCCGGCACACCGTCCAGGCTCCCGGCCGCCTCCGCGTGGTTGGCGATGGCGGCGAGGATGTTGAGGGTCTTGTTGATCGTGGCCGCGTGCTGCGGGGCGTAGGCGCTGAGGTCTCGCTTGAGGAGGTCGCGCATCGGTAGTCGCTTCAGGTCGCCGGGCAACCGTGTGGGCACCCGGGCGAGATTGTCCCTGAAGTCCCGCGCCTTCTCCCGCGTGAGGTCGCCCAGCCGGATATCCCCGTGCCACTCCGTGAGGCGCCGCACCGCGTAGTCGGCCTCAAGCAGCGTCCGCTCGCCCGGCTTCTTGCTGCCCCGAGCGCCACTCCCGGTCTTCCATGCGGCATAGGCTTCGGACAACGTTGGCCCCCTCCTGCGGCTCGGCGCGGGGGTGGCGATGGCCTTGCCGAGTTGACGCTCCAGCTTCGCCTCGTAGGCACGCACATGGGCTCGCAAGATCGCCATGGCTGCCTCGCGGTAGTCGCCCGAGTCCGGCTCGATCGGGATGCCGCGGTGGCGTAGGAAGGCTCGGCACTCCGCATCCACGACCTGAGGGTTCTGGCGTGCGAGTGCCCTGGCATAATCGCCGTGCAGCAGTTCCAGCTCCTCGCCGTAGCCCTCGAAGAAGTCCTCTTCCATCCATCGGCCGTCGAGCGCGATGGCCCTCAGGTGCGGCAACTCCGCTCTCGCCTCGGCGGTCTGAAGCTGCTTGCGGGCGTCGCCATCGGTTCGCGCCGCATCGTCGGCGGCCAGAAGCGCGGCAAACACGTCCGCCTCGATCTCCTCGACAGACGGCATGGCGGACCGGCGCAGAGGGGCGGCCATCGGTGCTTCGCCGCGCTTTGCCCGCTCGGCCGCCACGAAGTCCGCCTCACAGTCGCTCAGGCAGCGAGCGTAGGGCTGGACCGCCTTCCGCGCTTCCTTGGTCCGGAGACTCTTCGTCCAGTTCGCCTTACCCGTCCAAGGGGCGGGCATGAAGGGGCGCAGCTCGGCGGGAATGACCCGGCGGAAGTAGAGCGTCCCGTTCCGATCCGTGGTTCGGTAGGCCATGCGTGCCATAGCATTTTGCATCACCGGATTGCAGGACCGGCGGCTGCTTAAGGCACTGATTTAAGGGGAATTTCAGGCCAAGCAATGGCTTAGCGTAGTGATGGCGCGCCCGAAAGGATTCGAACCTCTGACCCCCAGATTCGTAGTCTGGTGCTCTATCCAGCTGAGCTACGGGCGCCTGTCGGACCGGGCTGGCAGCGGCGCCGCCCCGTCCGTGAGCGGGTGTCTAAGGGGTCGTTTCCGGCTTGGCAAGTCCTTTTCTCGCCGATGCCGACGGTCCGGTTTCGGTGGTGCGGCAGGGGCCGCTTCATCGGTTCCGCGCGGACGGCGCCGACCAGAGCCGGGCCCGCCCGCGGGCGAACGGAGCCTCCGGCGCAGGGACCGGACCGGGATCCCCTGGGGCCGCGGGCGAGGCGGCTCTTGAAACCGCGGACGATCTATCCTTCGATACGGGTGGGGAAATTTCGGCTCTGGCGCAGGGCGCATCCTCGGGTATCGTAGGGGAGAGGGCATCCGGCCAGATGCGTTGCCGGAACGGTTGCGAGCGAGTCTGATGGTTCTTGTCGACGACAGACGGGAGGAGGCGGATCCGGCGCGCGATCCGCTGCTGCTCGACAACCAGCTCTGCTACGCGCTCTACGCGGCCGCCCACCGCATGACGAAGGCCTACAGGCCGCTCCTCGATCGCATCGGGCTGACCTATCCGCAATATCTCGTCCTGCTCGTCCTGTGGGAGCAGGACCGCGTCACCGTCTCGGAGATCGGGCGGCGCCTGCGGCTCGATTCCGGTACGCTGACCCCGGTGCTGAAGCGCCTGGAAGGGGCCGGCTTCCTGCTGCGCAGCCGGCGCCAGTCGGACGAGCGCGAGGTCGAGATCGCGCTCACCGCGGAGGGGCGCGGCCTGCGGGGCGAGGCCGTGCGCGTGCGGGAGAGCGTGATGTGCCAGCTCGCCCTGAGCGAGCCGGAAGTGCGGGCGCTGCGCACCGACCTCAACCACCTGATCGAGAGCCTCGGCGCGAACGACTGAGCCGCGGGCCGCCCGCTCCGGCCGGTTCAGGCGCAGGAGAGCACCGCCCAGGCATGGGGCGGAACCAGGATGCGCGCGCCGGCCGCGCCGGGATCGATCACCTGCCCGGTCCCCGCCTCGACGGCCCGCCCCCGCGGGGAAGGCAGGGCGGCCGGTGCGTCGTCGAGGTTGAGCGCGAGCAGGAGCGCGTGCCCGTCCGCGTGCGGCCGGGCCACCATCTGCCGGTTGGCCAGATGGTCGATCCGGATGCGCGCCCGGTGCAGCCAGGGATGGGCGCGGCGCAGCCCGGCCAGGTCCCGGTGCAGGCGGTAGGTCGGCCAGCCCTCCGCCGGGAGGCCGGCGGGCGTCGCCGGGAATTCCGGCCGGACCGCGTCGTCGCCCCCTTCGCGCTCCTCCTTCACCCCGCGAAACCCCTGCTCGTCGCCCGCGTAGATCGCGGGCGTGCCGCCGCAGGTGAGCAGCACCGCGAGCGCCGCGCCCAGGTGGCGCGGGTCGGCGAGCCGGCTCGCGATCCGGGTGACGTCATGGTTGCCCAGGAAGGTCAGGGGCACGAAGCGGTCGAGGAAGCCATCATGGCGCTCCAGGGCGTGGGCCAGCTCGTAGAGGTTGCGGTCGTTCAGCGCGCTCCAGATCGCCTTCCAGAGCTCGTACTGGGTCACGGCGTCGAGGCCGCTCGCCGCCACGAAGCCCGCGTAGTCGCCGTGGATCACCTCGCCCACGAAGTAGGCCTCCGGATGGGCGGCACGCACTCGCGGCAGGACCCGGGCCCAGAAGGCGGGCGGCACCGCGTAGGCCGCGTCGAGACGCCAGCCGTCGGCGCCCCGCGCCAGCCAGTGCGTCATCACCCGCTCGACATAGGCGGCGACCTCCGGCGCGTCGTGGTTCAGGGTGACCAAGTGCCGGTGCCCCTCGAAGCAGGCGTAGTCCGGCTCAAGCCCCGGCCCGCGCGGCCAGGACAGGCGGAACCAGCCCGCCCGGGGCGCGTCCGGGCCCGAACGCAGCACCTCGGCGAAGGCCGGGAAATCGCGGCCCACATGGTTGAACACCCCGTCGAGCAGCAGGCGCAGCCCCCGGGCGCGGGCCGCCGCGACAAGCGCGTCGAAATCGCCCTCGTTCCCGAGGCGCGGGTCGATGCGGAAGTGGTCGAGGGTGTCGTAGCCGTGGGTCGCGGCGGCGAAGATCGGCCCGAGGGCGAGACCGGTCGCCCCCATCTCGGCGGCGTAGTCGAGCCAAGCCTCGAGGCGACCCAGCCTGTGCACCGGCCCGGCCTCGTCCCGCGCCGCGCGCGGGGCGCCGACGAAGCCGAGCGGGTAGACGTGCCACCACAGGGCGCTCTCGATCCAGCCGGGCACGTCGCCTCCTCGCAGTGCGGTCCACCGGCGCGGAATGTCGCGCACGGCCGGTTGGTTGCGGCGAGCGGTGCCGAAGGCCGCCGGGTCGGGGTTTCGAAAGGTCGAGACCTTTCGCGGGTCCAGGGCGGAGCCCTGGCCTCCGGCAGCGCCGGCCCACCGGGCCCGTCAGGCCTCCAGCATCTTGCCCGGGTTCATGATCCCGAGCGGGTCGAGGGCCCGCTTCAGGGCGCGCATGGCGGCGAGGGCCTCCGCGCCGTGCTCGGCCTCGAGGAAGCGCATCTTCTTCTGGCCGACGCCGTGCTCGCCGGTGCAGGTGCCCTCCATCGCCAGCGCGCGCGCGACGAGGCGGTCGATGAAGCCGGTGGCGCGCGCGACCTCGTCGGCGTCGTCCACGTCGACGAGGAGCTGGGCGTGGAAGTTGCCGTCGCCGACATGGCCGACGATCGGGGCGAGGAGGCCGCTCCCGGCGATGTCGCGCTGGGTCTCGGCGACGCAATCGGCGAGGCGCGAGATCGGCACGCAGACGTCGGTGGCGACCGCCCGCGCGCCGGGCCGCAGTCCGAGCGCCGCCCAGTAGGCGTCGTGGCGCGCCTGCCAGAGACGGCTGCGCGCCTCGGCCTCGGTCGCCCAAGCGAAGGCGCCGCCGCCCTCGCCGGCGGCGATCTCGCCGAAGCGCTCGGCCTGCTCGTGCACCGAGGCCGCGGTGCCGTGGAACTCGACCAGCAGCAGCGGCGTCTCGGGGAGGTCGAGCTTCGAGTAGGCATTGCTGGCGTGCACCTGCACCGCGTCGAGCAGCTCGATCCGGGCGACGGGCAGGCCGGACTGGATCGTCAGGATGGTGGCGTCGCAGGCCGCCTTCACGCTCGGGAAGGAGCAGTGCCCGGCTGCCGTCGCCTCCGGGATGCCGCTGAGCCGCAGGGTCAGCTCCGTGATGAGGCCGAGCGTGCCCTCGGCGCCGACGAGCAGGCGGGTGAGGTCGTAGCCCGCGGCCGATTTCCGGGCGCGGCTGCCCGTGCGGACGATCTCCCCGTTGGGCAGCACGGCGGTGAGGGCCAGCACCGCGTCGCGCATCGTGCCGTAGCGGACCGCGTTGGTGCCGGAGGCCCGCGTGGAGGCCATGCCGCCGAAGGAGGCGTCGGCGCCCGGGTCGATCGGGAAGAACAGGCCCTGGTCGCGCAGGTGCAGGTTCAGCGCCTTGCGGGTGAGCCCCGCCTCGACCACGCAGTCGAGATCCTCGGCGTGGACGGCGAGGATCCGGTTCATCCCTGAGAGATCGACGCTGATCCCGCCGTAGGGCGCGTTGACGTGGCCCTCCAGCGACGAGCCGGTGCCGAACGGGATCACCGGCACCCGGTGCCCGGCGCAGAGGCGGACCACCGCCTGCACCTCCGCGGTGGTGTGCGGGAAGACCACGGCGTCCGGCGGCTGGCTCGGAGCCCAGGTGAGCGTGCTGGCGTGCTGCGCCCGCAGGGTCTCGGAGGTCGAGAGGCGCGTGCCGAAGCGCTCCTGCAGTCCGGCGAGGACGGCGGCGAGGGCGTCCGGCGCGGGACGGGCCGGCGGTAGAGGAGCATGCGCGCTCATCGGCGATCGAGACCCGTAGCGTCTTGCGTTGGCCGGATGGGTTTAGAGCGGATGGCGGGCCGAGGGAAACCGCGCCGGTCCGCCGCTCAATGCTCGGCGATCCAGCGGGCGAGCGCGTTGGCCGCGTTGAGCATGTGCGCGCGCATGCGGCGGGCCGCGGCCTCGCCGTCGCCCTCGGCCATGGCGGCCAGGATCTCGCCGTGCTCGGCGTGCGAGCGCGCCATGCGGGCGTCCTGGCGCAGCTGCGTCCGGCGGAAGGCGACGAGGCGGGTGCGCAGGGCCAATGCCTGCTCGCCCATGAAGCCGTTGTGGGTCGCTCCATAGAGCGTCTCGTGGAAGACGAGGTTGTGGGCGTCGTAGGCGTCGAGGTCGCCGCGCGCGATCATCCCGGCGGCGCGCTCCTGCAGCTCCATCAGCCGGCCGCGCTCCAGAAGCGTCATCCGGTAGGTGGCCAGCCGCGCGCACATGGCCTCGATCTCGGCGGTGGTCTCGAACATCTCGGTGATGCGCTCCGAGGTCATGCGCGTCACCACCGCGCCTTTGCGCGGGCGCACCTCGACGAGCCCGTTGAAGGCGAGCTGGCGCAGGGCGTCGCGCACGGGGGTGCGGGAGGCGCCGAAGCGGTCGGCCAGCTCCTGCTCGTCGAGCGCGGTGCCGGCCGCGAGGGCGCCGGAGACGATCGCGTCGGTGAGCGCGTTCCGGATACGGTCGGAGAGGAGTTCGCGCTCCTCGGCGCCGGCACTCTCCATGACACCCTCCCGCGGTCCGAACACGCGCAGCCTCTTGACGCCGCGCTTGCGTGGGATACCGATATCGCCAAATCGATGCCTTGTGAATGCACGAGTACCGGATTAGGCACGTTGTGAATGCGAGATCGGGGTGGGCAGCGATGACGGACTGGCGCAGCGAGGCGAGGCTCCCCGACGAGCGCATCGCGGCCGGGCGAGCCTACGCGGACGGCAAGGTCGTTCCGGCGACGCGGGCGGTCGCGCTGCTCGAGGCGGTGCTGCGCCCCGGCGACCGGGTCTGCCTGGAGGGCGACAACCAGAAGCAGGCCGACTGCCTCGCCCGCGCGCTCGCCGCCTGCGACCCGGGTAAGGTCCACGACCTGCACATGGTGCAGTCGGGCATCGTGCTGCCCGAGCATCTCGACGTGTTCGAGACCGGCATCGCGCGGCGGCTCGACTACTCGTACTCGGGTCCCCAGGGCGGGCGCATCGCCCGGATGCTCTACGGCGGGCAGATCGCGCTCGGGGCGGTGCACACCTACCTGGAGCTGTTCGCCCGCTACTTCATGGACCTGACGCCGAACGTGGCGCTGATCGCGGGCGTCTCGGCCGACCGGGAGGGCAACCTCTACACGGGCCCGAACACCGAGGACACGCCGACCGTGGTGGAGGCCACCGCCTTCAAGAACGGCGTGGTGATCGCGCAGGTGAACGAGATCGTCGAGCGCGTGCCGCGCGTCGACATCCCGGGCGACCGGATCGACTTCGTGGTCGCGGCGGACAAGCCCTTCTACGTCGAGCCGCTCTTCACCCGCGATCCGGCCGCGATGACCGAGACGCAGGTCCTGATGGCCATGATGGCGATCAAGGGCATCTACGCGGAGTACGGCATCCGCCGCCTCAACCACGGCATCGGCTTCGGCACCGCGGCGATCGAGTTGCTGCTGCCGACCTACGGCGAGCGGCTGGGGCTGAAGGGCAGGATCGCCACGCACTGGGCGCTCAACCCGCACCCGACGCTGATCCCGGCGATCGAGGCGGGCTGGGTGCAACAGGTGCACTGCTTCGGCTCGGAAGTCGGCATGGACCGCTACATCCGCGAGCGGCCGGACGTCTTCTTCACGGGCCGGGACGGTAGCTTGCGCTCCAACCGCGCCTTCTGCCAGACGGCGGGGCTCTACGCCTGCGACCTGTTCATCGGCTCGACCCTGCAGATCGACCTCGCGGGCCATTCCTCGACCGTGACGCGCGACCGCGTGGCGGGCTTCGGCGGCGCGCCCAACATGGGCTCGGACCCGCACGGGCGGCGCCACCCCTCCGACACCTGGATGAAGGCGGGGCACGAGGCGCAAGGCGTCGGCGATCCGATGCTGATGCGCGGGAGGAAGCTGGTGGTGCAGCTCGTGGAGACCTTCGGCGACAAGCTGGTGCCGACCTTCGTCGAGCGCCTCGACGCGCTGGAACTGGCCAGGAAGACCGGGCTCGAGCTCGCCCCCGTGATGATCTACGGCGACGATGTCACGCACATCGTCACCGAGGAGGGCATCGCCAACCTGCTGCTCTGCCGGGACGCCGACGAGCGCGAGCAGGCGATCCGGGGCGTGGCCGGCTACACCGAGATCGGGCGCGGGCGCGACCGGGCCAAGGTCGAGGAATTGCGCGCCCGCGGCATCGTGCGCCGGCCGGAGGATCTCGGCATCGAGCCGCTCGACGCCGACCGGGCGCTGCTCGCCGCCAAGTCGATCAAAGACCTCGTGCACTGGTCGGGCGGGCTCTACGAGCCGCCGGCCAAGTTCCGGAACTGGTGAGGCCGCCATGGAATCCCTGACCTTCCGCCACACCACCGAGAAGCCGCTCGGCGGCACGGCGCCGAGCGCGATCACGGGCGTGGTCGCCTCCGGCAACCTCGAGATCCTGCTGGAGCGGGTGCTGCCGCCGGATGCCTGCGAGGTCGCGATCGAGACGCCGATCGCGGGCTACGGCCCGGTCTGGGAGGCCGTGGTGGCCGATTTCGTCGCCCGCGCGCAGCCCGGCGGCCTCCGCATCAGCATCAACGACGGGGGCGCCCGCCCCGACACCGTGTCCCTGCGCCTGCTTCAGGGCGCCCGCCTGATGGAGGCCTGAGCCATGGCCGCACCCATGGCCGCGGGCACCGACCCGCGGGCGCTGAGCTGGTACGAGGCCACCGCCCGCCAGCGCGTCGCGGCGCTCGCCGATCCGGGAACGTTCCACGAGTTCCTGCCGCCGACCGAGCGGCGGATGAGTCCGCACCTGCCGCTCTTCGACCTGCCGCGCGCCTTCGACGACGGCATCGTGGTGGGACGCGCCCGGCTCGACGGCAAGCCCGTGCTCGTCGCAGCGCAGGAGGGCCGCTTCATGGGCGGGGCCTTCGGCGAGGTGCACGGCGCCAAGCTGATCGGTCTCCTGCGGGCCGCGCGCGATCTGCGGCCCGCCGCCGTGCTGATCCTGTTCGATACCGGCGGCGTGCGCCTGCAGGAGGCCAACGCGGGCGAGACCGCGATCGCCGAGGCGATGCGGGCGATCGCGGAGCTGCGCGCCGCGGGCGTGCCGGTGATCGGCCTGATCGGCGGCCGGGCGGGAGCTTACGGCGGCGGCGGCCTCATCGCGGGCGCCTGCTCGCGGCTCGCCGTCTCCGAGGGCGGGCGCATCTCGGTCTCGGGGCCGGAGGTGATCGAGACCAACCAGGGCGCCGAGGAGTTCGATTCCCGCGACCGCGCGCTGGTCTGGCGCACCATGGGAGGCAAGCACCGCCGGCTCATCGGCGGCGCCGACGCCTTCGCGGCCGACACGGTGGCGGCCTTCCGGGCCGCCGCCCTCGACCTGATCGGCCGCGCGCCCGCCTTCGATCTCGCCACGCTGGAGGCCGAGCAGGCCCGCCTGGAGGCGCGCATCGCCCGCTTCGGCGATTGCCGCGACGCCACCGAGATCTGGGCGCGGATGGGCGTCAACGATCCGGACGCGGTGCCAGCCATGACCACGGCCTCCTTCGACGAGACCGTCGCCCGGGTGGCGGAGGCGCACCATGACGCTCGCTGAGATCCTTGCCTCGCTCTTTCCCGAGGGCCACGCCGTCCGGGTGGCGGACGGGCTCGTCACCGGACGTGCGCCCTTCGACGGGGCCGAGGCCGCGGTGATCGGGATCGACGGGGACACCCCGCTCGGCGTCGAGGGCGCGCTCGCCCTGTCGCGCGCCGTGCTCGACGCGGTGCGGGCGGGCGACAGGGTGCCGATCCTCGTGCTGGTCGATTCCGACAGCCAGCGCATGAGCCGGCGCGACGAGTTGCTCGGCCTCAACGAGTGCCTGGCCCATCTCGCCAAGGCGCTGTTGCTCGCCGACCGCGCCGGCCACCCGACCGTCGGCCTGATCTACGGCCACTCGGCGGCGGGCGCCTTCATCGCGACGGCGCTGGCCACGCGGGTGCTGGCGGCGCTGCCCGGCGCCAACCCCAGCGTGATGGACCTGCCCTCGGTCGCCCGCGTCACCAAGCTGCCGCTGGAGCGGCTCGAGGAGATGGCGAAGTCGACGCCGGTCTTCGCGCCGGGGCTCGACAACATGGTGGCGACGGGCGCGGTCCACGCGGTGCTCGACCCCGCCCGGCCGCTCGACGCGCAGGTCCGCGACCTGATCGCCGGGCTCCCCGCGGAGGACGTCCGCGACCGACTCGGCGCCGAGCGCGGCGGCCGGCCGGTGGCGCAGGCCGTCGCCGCCGCGGTCGCCGCCGAGGCCCGGCGTGGCTGACGACCTGCGGCGCCACGACCTCGTCCGGGCCGAGGCGCAGGCCTTCGCGGACTTCGTCGCGCGGCGGCCGGACCTCGACGGCGCGCCGCTCGTGGCCGACTGGGCCGTCCGAGGCCGCCCGCTGATCGTGCGCCGCTACGCGCCGGGCGAGGATCGCGCCCGTGTGCCCCTCGGCCTGCCGCTGCCGCCCGCGGCGGGCAAGCGCCGGATCGGCCTCGCCCTGCCGTCCGCGGCGCTGACCCCGCTGCCCGCGCCGACCCTGGCGCAGGCGCGCGCGACGGCCCCGGAGGCGTGGCGGCCGACGATCGACGCGCTGCTCGCGCTCGGCGCGGCGCACGGCATCGTCCCGCGCCCGTTCGGGGCCCTGCTCTGGCAGGCGCTGACCGGGCTCGCCTACCTCTCCCCCGCCTCCGACCTCGACCTGCTCTGGCCGGTCGCAGACCTGCCCGCTGGCTTCCTCGCCGGCCTCGCCGGGATCGCGGCGGCGGCGCCGATGCGCATCGACGGCGAGGTGATCTTTTCGGATGGGGCCGGGATCCAGTGGCGGGAGCTGCACGAGGCGGGCGGCCCGGTGCTCGCCAAGCACCGCGACCGGCTGGAGATGCGCGACGTCGCGGAACTGCTGCCACGGGAAGCCGCATGACGGGCGCGCCCTCCCCATCTCCCTCCCCCCTCTGCGGGGGAGGGTGGGCCGGCCGTAAGGCCGGGTCGGGAG
>NZ_LSIX01000722.1:0-1414 GCF_001556475.1 Methylobacterium sp. CCH5-D2
TCCACCCGGTGATCCTGTGCGGGGGCTCCGGCACGCGGCTGTGGCCGGCCTCGCGCGCGAGCATGCCCAAGCAGTTCGCTCGCCTCGTCGATCCGGAGCACTCCACCTTCCAGGCCACGGCCCAGCGCGTGGCCGAGCCCGGCCTGTTCGCCCGCGCCTGCGTGATCGCGGCGGCCGAGTCCCGCTTCATCGTCGCCGAGCAGCTCGCCCAGGCCGGGCTGTCGGCCGACATCATCCTCGAGCCGCAGGGCCGCGACTCCGCCGCCGCCGTCGCGGTCGCGGCGCTGCACGCCGCCACGCTCGACCCGCAGGCCGTCGTGCTCATCATGGCCGCCGACCACGTCATCGGCGACGCCGCAGCCTTCCGCGCCGCCGTGGCCACGGCCGCCGAGGGCGCGCGCGCCGGCGCCGTGATGACGCTGGGCATCGAGCCGACCCGGCCGGCCACCGACTACGGCTACATCCGCCGCGGCAGCCCGCTGCCGGGCCAGACGGGCGGCGCCTGCGCGGTCGAGCGCTTCGTCGAGAAGCCGGACCAGGCCGGCGCCGAGCGCCTCATCGCCGAGGGCGCGCTCTGGAACTCCGGCTACTTCCTGTTCCGCGCCGACGTGATGCTGGCCGAACTCGAGACCTTCGCGCCCGCCGTGCTCTCGGGCGCGCGCGCCGCGCTGGAGGCGGCGGCCACCGACCTCGACTTCACGCGCCTCGACGCCGAGGCCTTCGGGCAGATCCCGAAGATCTCGATCGACTACGCGGTGATGGAGCGCACCGGGCGGGCGGGCGTGCTGCCGGTGGCCTTCCCGTGGTCGGATGTCGGCACCTGGGACGCGGTCTGGGGGGTGCTCGCGCACGATGCGGACGGCAACGCGCTGCGGGGCCGGGTCGAGCTGATCGGCACGAAGAACAGCCTGGTGCACAGCGCGGGCGAGGGGCTGACGACCGTGGTGGGGCTGGAGGACGTGGTGGTGGTGACCACGCCCGACGCGGTTCTGGTGAGCTCGAAGGCCGAGGCGGGTCGGGTGAAGGAGCTGGTGGGCCAGCTGCGCACCAAGGCGCATCCGGAGGCGGACGCGCACCTGCGCATGTACCGGCCCTGGGGCTGGTACCAGCGCATCGACATCGGCGCGCGCTTCCAGGTGAAGCGGATCATGGTGACGCCGGGCGGGCGGCTGAGTCTGCAGAAGCACTACCACCGGGCCGAGCACTGGGTGGTGGTCAAGGGCACGGCCGAGGTGACGGTGGACGAGCGCGTGGTGCTGGTCCACGAAAACGAGGCGGTCTACCTGCCGATCGGCTCGATGCACCGCCTGACCAATCCGGGCAAGATCCCGCTCGAGCTGATCGAGGTCCAGGTCGGCTCCTATACCGGCGAGGACGACATCATCCGCGTCGAGGACATCTACGGACGCTGACG
>NZ_LSIX01000723.1:0-635 GCF_001556475.1 Methylobacterium sp. CCH5-D2
GCGCCGGACCGACCGCCCGCGACACGCGATCCCACCCCGATCGACGGCTGGAGCCGGACTGCCGAGATCGCAGCGGGGCCGCAGGTCGAGCGCGCGGGCATCATCGCCTCCTTCATCCTCAACGCCGCGATGATCCCGGGCTGGCCGCCGCCGCGGCCCTTCGCGCCGCCCGCCGCGGAGACGCTCCTGGCCGCGCTCGTGCAGGCTCCGGGATCGACGGAGGCCGCGCTCGAGGAGCGGCTCGGGCGGCAGGTGCCGCGGCCCGGGTTCCTCGCCCGCATGCGCGCGCTTCTCGGCCGCCTGATGCGCTCGCGCCGCCTGCAGGTCCTGCTCGGGCTGGCGATTCTCGTCGACGCGATCGCGTCCATCGAGGCGGAACTTGCCGACCTTGCGCGCGGCGTCGATGCGGAGGCGGACGACGCGGCGGCCCGACGCCGCCTCAGCATCTGAGGCAGGCGGGGCCGGATCCGGCGTCACATTCGGCACAGTCGCGCGCCGAGGGCCGCGTAGGATGCGGCCGCGGGCACCTCGGTCCGGGCAGGAGCGTCCCATGTCAGCCATCACCGGAACGAGCCAGGCCGCCCCGCTCCCCTCCCTGTCCGAGACCGGGCCGCTCCCGGCCTCCGGCACCGCCG
>NZ_LSIX01000724.1:0-7035 GCF_001556475.1 Methylobacterium sp. CCH5-D2
AGCACCACCGCGACGCCGGGCTCGGCCCTGAGCGGGTCGAGGTCGTCGAAATTGGCGATGTGCGGCAGCACCGGCACGGCGATCGTCACCCCCCCGGCTCCGGGCGCCGAGCCCGCGAGGCCCAGCACGTCCTCGGCCGGGAGCCGGGCGGCGGCGGGCAGGTGCGGCACGAGCCCCAGCGCCTCCCAGCCGGTGTGCTCGGCGATGAGGCGCATGCCCTCGGCGAACAGGGTTGGGTCGCCCCGGAAGCGGTTGACCAGAAAACCCCGGATCATCGCGGCGTCGCCCGGCTCGATCACCGCCTTCGTGCCGACGAGGCTCGCGATCACCCCGCCCCGGTCGATGTCGCCGACCAGGATCACCGGTGTGTCGGTGGCGCGCGCGAAGCCCATGTTGGCGATGTCGCCGGCCCGCAGGTTCACCTCGGACGCCGAGCCCGCGCCCTCGACCAGCACGAGGTCGGCCTCCGAGCGCAGCCGGGCGAAGCTGTCGAGCACCGCCCGCATCAGGCGCGGCTTCCAGGCCTGGTAGTCGCGCGCCTTCGCGGTCGCGATCATGCGACCCTGAACCACGACCTGGGCGCCGACATCGCTCTGGGGCTTCAGCAGGACCGGGTTCATGTGGACGCTGGGGCTCACCCCGGCCGCCCGCGCCTGCAGCGCCTGGGCGCGGCCGATCTCGCCCCCGTCCGCGGTGACGGCGGCGTTGTTCGACATGTTCTGCGGCTTGAACGGCCGCACCCTGAGGCCCTGCCGCGAGAAGGCGCGCGCCAGCCCGGCCACGATCAGCGACTTGCCGACGTCCGAGCCGGTGCCCTGGATCATCAGGGCCCGGGTCATGCGCGCGCCACCATCAGAACTCGATCCCCTCCTGCGCCTTCACGCCCGCTGCGAAATGGTGCTTGACGCTACCCATCTCGGTGACGAGGTCGGCGGCCTCGATCAGCATCGGCTTGGCGTTGCGGCCCGTGACCACGACGTGCAGGTCCGGCCGCCGAGCCTGGAGCGTTCCCACCACCGCCGCAAGATCGAGATAGTCGTAGCGGAGCGCGATGTTGAGCTCGTCGAGGACGAGCAGGCGGACCGTGGGGTCGGCCATCAGAGCCTCGGCCCGCTCCCAGGCGTGGCGGCAGGCGGCGATGTCGCGGGCCTTGTCCTGCGTCTCCCAGGTGAAGCCCTCGCCGAGCGTGTGCCAGGAGACCCTGTCGCCGAAGGCCGCGAAGGCGTGGCGCTCGCCCGTGTCCCAGCCGCCCTTGATGAATTGCACGCAGGCCACCCGCCAGCCGCGCCCGAGCGCCCGGACCATCAGCCCGAGCGCCGCCGTCGTCTTGCCCTTGCCGGGGCCGGTATGGACGATGAGCAGGCCCTTCTCGACGGTCTTCTGCGCGACCTCGGCGTCCTGCACCGCCTTGCGCTTGGCCATCTTCTCGCGGTGGCGGTCGGCTTCCGTCGCGTCGGTCATGGCTGGGCTCCGGGTTTCACGATCATGGGGAGGCCCGCCACCATGAAGACGACGCGCTCGGCTCGGCCCGCGAGGCGCTGGTGCAGGCGGCCGGCGGCGTCGCGGAAGCGGCGGGCGAGCGCGTTGTCCGGCACGATGCCGAGCCCGACCTCGTTGCCGACGAGCACGACCGGGCCTCGCGCCCCCGCGCAGGCGGCGATGAGGGCGGAACCCGCCGCCTCGACGTCGGCGTCGGCGAGGATCAGGTTGGTGAGCCAGAGCGTCAGGCAATCGACCAGCACCGGGCCCCTCGCGGCGGCGACGGCCTCGGGCAGATCCATCGGCACGTCGCGGGTGATCCAGTCGCCCGAGCGCCGCGCCCGGTGGAGCGCGATCCGCTCGCGCATCTCGTCGTCCCACGCCTGGGCGGTGGCGAGGTAGAGCCAGGGCGCGGGGTGCGCCTCGACCAGCGCCTCCGCGTAGGCGCTCTTGCCCGAGCGCGCGCCGCCGAGCACCAGGGTCGTCCGGGGAGAGGCCTGAACCATTCGGCTCCTTTGCCCGCGGAGAGCCGGGGCGTCAAAGCGCCCGTCGGTCGAACTCCTGCTTCGAAGTCGGATGCGGACGCGTTGTGCGCCCGCCCGCGACAGGCTATGAGCGGGAATGGACGGTGCCCCCTCGCGGGGGTGAAAAGGGAATGCGGTGAGGGGGGCGACCCTCGAATCCGCGGCTGCCCCCGCAACTGTGAGCGGCGAGTTCCTGCCACCAGCCACCGGGTGTCCCGGGAAGGCGGCAGGCGCGAGGATCCGCGAGCCAGGAGACCTGCCGTCCGCCCGTGTTTCCTCGAACGCCGCCGGTGGGGCGGCCGGAGATCGTCATCCGATGACCACGCAGGTTCAGACCCTCGGCGCCACCCGCACGAACGAGCGCCTCGGCGCGGTCGTGCTCGCCGCCCTCTTCGGCCTCGGCCTCGTCTTCATGGCGGGCTTCGCCCCGGCCCAGGCGCTGCACAACGCCGCACACGACTTCCGGCACACGCAGAACTTCCCCTGCCACTGACCGCCTGAAGCCACCAGCTTCATGATTCTCCGGCTCCTGTCGGCGGCGCTCGCCGCCGGCTTCCTCGCGGCCGTGGTCGCGACCGGCCTTCAGGTCGCCCTCACCTCCCCGCTGATCATCGAGGCCGAGCGCTACGAGAGCGGCACCGCGCACAGCGCCGCGCTGCCGCTCGCGCCTGCCCGCTTCGAGGGCGCGCTCCTGCACCGCGCCCACCTGCATCTCGCGCATGGCGGCGAGTCGCACGACCACGGCGGCGCTCCGGCGTGGCAGCCCGGCGAGGGCCTGCCGCGCATCCTCTTCACGGGCCTCGCGACGCTCGTTGGCGGCGTCGGCTACGCGCTGCTGCTCGGCGCCGTGATGCTGGCCCTCGGGCGCGACCCGACGCCCGAGCGGGCGCTGGCCTTTGCGGTCGCAGGCTTCGTCAGCGTGGGCTTGGCGCCCGCGCTCGGCCTGCCGCCGGAACTGCCCGGCAGCGAGGCCGCCCCGCTCGCCACCCGGCAGGCGTGGTGGCTGATGACCGCGCTCGCGACCGCGATGGGGCTCTACCTCATCGCGATCCGGCGCGCCGCCGTGACGATCCTCGGCGGCCTCGTGCTGATCGTGGCGCCCCACATCGCCGGGGCGCCCGAGGTGGCGGCCGCGAAGTCCGAGCTGCCCGCGGGCCTCGCGGCGCAGTTCGCGGCTCGCTCGCTCGCGGTCGGCTTCGTGTTCTGGGCGGTGATCGGGCTCAGCTTCGGCTGGGCCTGGCAGGTCTTCGGCCGGGAGCGCCCGATCCGTGTCTGACCCGGCGACGCTCTACGTCTGCACCACCTGCCGCAGCCCGGACGACGCGCCGGACGGCCCCCGCGGCGGCGCGCGCCTGCTCGACGCGCTGCGCGCCGAGCTGGCGGCGCACCCGGCGGCGTCCCTCCGGATCGAGCCGGTCGAGTGCCTCTCGGTCTGCAAGCGGCCCTGCACGGTGGCGGTCGCGAGCGCCGACCGCTGGACCTACGTGTACGGCGACCTCGACCCGGTCGCATCCGCCCGCACCATCCTCGACGGGCTCGCGCGCTACGCCGGCACCCCGGACGGGATCGTGCCCTGGCGCGAGCGGCCGGAGGCCTTCCGCAAGGGCGTCGTCGCCCGCATCCCCCCGTTTCCCGCAGCCGATGCGGGCTGAAGGTTCCCCGTCATGACCATCGTCCAGAAGGTGCCCTGCACCATCGTCACCGGCTTCCTCGGGGCCGGCAAGACCACGCTGGTGCGCCACGTGGTGGAGAACGCGGGCGGGCGCCGGCTCGCGATCCTCGTCAACGAGTTCGGCGATGTCGGCTTCGACAAGTCGTTCCTGGCCGCCTGCGGCGTCGAGGGCTGCACCGAGGATTCCATCGTCGAGCTGCCGAACGGCTGCATCTGCTGCACGGTGGCGGACGACTTCGTGCCGGCGCTGACCGCGCTCCTCGACCGGGCGGAGCCCCCGGAGCACATCCTGATCGAGACTTCCGGCCTCGCGCTGCCCAAGCCCCTCGTCCAGGCCTTCCAGTGGCCGGCGATCCGCTCGCGCGTCACCGTGGACGGCGTCGTGGCGGTGGTGGACGGCCCGGCGGTCGCCTCCGGCGCCTTCGCGGACGACCCCGAGGCCTCGGCCGCCCAGCGCGCCGCAGACACGTCGGTCGACCACGACAACCCGCTGGAAGAGGTGTTCGAGGACCAGCTCCTCTGCGCCGACCTCGTGGTGCTCAACAAGTCCGACCTGATCGCCGCCGAGACCCGGGCGCGGGTGCGGGCCGAGGTCGAGGGGCACCTGCCCCGCGCCGTGAAGGTGGTGGAGACCGAGCGTGGCGCGATCGACCCGCGCGTGCTCCTCGGCCTCGCGGCGGCCGCCGAGGACGACCTCGACGCACGCCCCTCGCATCACGGCGAGGGCGAGGACCACGACCACGACGACTTCGAGACCGTGGCTCTCGCCGTACGGCCCGCCACGACGCCGGGCGACCTCGCCGCGCGCGTCGAGCGGGCGGCCGAGACCGCGGGCGTGCTGCGCATCAAGGGCTTCGCCGAGGTCGAGGGCAAGGCGATGCGCCTCGTCGTGCAGGGCGTCGGCCGGCGCGTGAGCCACCACTTCGACCGGCCCTGGCGCAGCGGCGAGCCCCGCGACGGCACGCTCGTGGTGATCGGCCTCAAGGGCTTCGACCGGGATGCGGTCGCGGCCGCGCTCGCCGGGTGAGCGCCCGCGCGCGCCGTCGGATTCTTGCGGCCGTCGCGGCCTGCGGCCTGCTCGCCGCCTGCCAGGAGCAGGGGCGGCAGGACGAGGCCGCAACGGCCGCGCCGCAGGTGCGGCCGGCCGCGAAACAAGCGTCCCAGGACGGCGGTGCGCCGGATCGGGCCAGCCGGGCGAAGCTCGCCTACAGCCACGACCTCTCCCTCGACCTTCCGGCGGACCGTCTGGGGCCCCGCTTCGAAGCGGTCCGCGACCGGTGCCTGAACGAGGCGGTCCTCGCCTGCGTCGTGCTGCAATCCTCGATCCGCAGCGGCGCGGGCCCCCGGTCGGAGCCGGAGGCCCGGCTCCAGGTGCGGCTGCCCCACGCATCCGTCGCGCCCTTCCTCGCCTTCGCGACGGCGCCCCTTCCGGGCGAGCCGGCGGGCACCGTGACGGTCCGTGAGCAGGCGACCCGGGCCGAGGACCTCGCCCGGCCCGTGGCCGACGTCGAGCGGCGCCTCGCGCAGCTGCGCGCCTATCAAGACCGCCTGACCGCTCTCGCCGAGAAGCCCGATACCCAGGTCGAGAATCTGGTGAAGATCGCGGGCGAACTCTCCCAGGCCCAGACCCAGATCGAGGAGGCGGAAGGGCGGCGCCGCGCGCTGGAGGAACGGATCGACACCGAGACGGTCGCGCTCGTGCTGCGGGCGGAGCGCGGCGGTGCGGGCGCCCTCGCCCCCATCCGGCGGGTCTGGGCACGCGGCGGCGAGACGCTCGGCGCCAGCGCGGCGGCCGCGCTCGGCTTCGCGATCGCCAGCGTGCCCTGGATCCCGATCCTCGCCCTCGGGATCGTCCTGATCCGCGCGCTGATGCGCTGGCGCCGCCGCGACCGGGCCGCCGCGCGCGACCGCGCGGAGAGCTGAGGAGGCGCCCGATGCACCTCGTGCGCGTCGATACGGTCTCCCTCGACGAGGGCGAGGCAGCGGTGGATCTGGGCCAGGCGCCCGGGGAGATCGTCGTGCTCTCGTTCACCGACACCGATCTCGCGGCGATCGCGGATGCCGCCGCGTCGGAGCCCGACCTGCCCGCCCTGCGCCTCGCCAAGCTGGCGCGGCTGCGCCACCCGATGTCGGTCGATCTCTACGTCGACGCGGTGGTGGCGCGGGCGCGGATCGTGGTGATCCGCTGCCTCGGCGGGCTCGATTACTGGCGCTACGGCATCGAGCGCTGCGCTGCGGCGGCGCGCGCGAACGGCGTGCGGCTCGTTCTGCTGCCGGGCGATGACCGCCCGGATCCGCGCCTCGACGCCCACGCCACCGCACCCGAGCTCGCTCCCCTCCTCGACGCCTATTTCCGCGCGGGCGGGCGGGACAACCTGCGCCAGATGCTGCGGCGCCTGGCCTGCGAGTCCGGCCTGGACCTCGCCTACGCGCCGCCGCGCCCCCTGCCTCGGGGCTTCCCGTGCTGCCCCGGCTGCGGCCCGGTCCCGCTGGACCGGGCGCTCGCCGCCGGGGCCCCTGCACGGGCTGAGGACGCTCCGCACGCGCTCGTCCTGATCTACCGGTCGGCGGCACTCGGCGGCGATCTCGCGCCCGCCGCCGCGCTGACGGCCGCGCTCGCCGCCCGCGGCATCGGCACGCTCGTCGTCGCCGTCGCCAGCCTCAAGGATCCGGAGGCGGTCGCCGCGGTCCGGGCGGCGCTCGCCGCGCGCAAGCCCGACCTGATCATCGCCGCCACCGCCTTCGCCGCCCGCGAGGACGCGGGTTTCGTGCTCGACGGTGCCGACTGCCCGGTCCTGCAGGCCTACACGCTCGGCTCGGCCCGGGAGGCCTGGGCGGCCTCGGCACGCGGCATGAGCGCGGCCGACCTCGCCATGCAGGTGGCGCTGCCGGAGTTCGACGGGCGCCTCGCGGGCTTCCCGATCTCGTTCAAGGAGGAGGCGCCGGAGGTCGAGGGCCATGTCGAGCGCCGCGCCGTGCCCTACGCCCCCGGCATCGCCGCGCTCGCCGACCGGGCCGCCGCGTGGCTGCGCCTCGCCCGCACGGAGCGGGCGGACCGGCGGATCGCGCTGGTGCTCTCGGATTATCCGGCCCGCGGCGGCCGGGCCGGCTTCGCGGTCGGGCTCGACACGCCGGAGAGCGCGCGGGCGATCGCGGACGATCTGGCGGCGGCGGGCTACGCGGTGGGCGCGCTGCCGGACGGGCCGGGGCTGATGCGGGCGTTGAGCGCGGGCGAGCCGGGCTTCGCGGTCGGCCTCGCGGCGTACCGGGCGTGGCTCGCCGGGTTGCCGGAGGCGGCGCAGGCCGCGCTGACGGAGCGCTGGGGCGCCCCGGAGGCCGACCCCGCCTGCCACGACGGGG